>JBLHLN010000326.1:0-3042 GCA_047620565.1 Woeseiaceae bacterium | reverse complement strand
TCAAGGCAAAGCACAAATTCCCCTTCGAATTACTGTCGGATGCAGAAGAAATACTTTGCCGGCAGTTCGACGTCATCCGCGAAAAGATGCTCTATGGGCGCAAATACATGGGCGTGGAACGCAGCACTTTCCTGATCGACGAGAAAGGCAAGCTTCGCCAGGAGTGGCGCAAGGTTAAAGTCCAAGCCCACGCGCAGGAAGTGCTGGATGCGGTCAAGAATTATTAATGGAAAACTACGTTAAATTTCAACATATTATGGAAACCCAGCTGGCTAGATTTGCGAAAATTGCGGCCCCAATGGGTTGCGAGCAGGTATGATTGGGAACGGACAAACATCCCGCAGGTCGGACCAGACAAGGAACCAGTAAATAGCGCCGTCGTGACTCAAGAAATATTCAAAAAATTTGCCGTTTTTATGGCCATCGCTGGCCTGACACTTGCCGCCCTTGCGCCCGCCGCAGAGGTCAACCTGCCGGATATGGGCAGTCCTGCTGACGCCACATTGAGCAAGAATGCCGAAAAGCAGATTGGCCGGGCAATCATGCGGCAAATACGTGCGAGCGGGCAGCTCGTTGAAGATCCTCAAATAACCGAGTACGTCAATGAAATTGGCCACCGTATTGCAGCGCAGGCGAATATCGACGGCAATCACGAGTTCACATTTTTTGTAATCAACGACCCGGCGATCAATGCCTTCGCCCTGCCCGGCGGATTTATCGGTGTGCATACGGGGCTTCTCGAAGCGACGCGCAACGAGGATGAACTGGCTGGTGTGTTGGCACATGAGGTTGCCCACGTAACCCAAAGGCATATCGCTCGTGCAGTTCACGCAAGCAAAAAACAAAGCATGCTCAGCATGGCAATCATGCTCGGCGCGATACTTGCGGGCGCAGCTGGTGCTGGCAGCGATGTCATGCAAGGCGGAATCGCCGCCGCACAGGGTGCCGCAGCGCAATCACAGATTAATTTCACTCGTTCCAACGAATACGAAGCAGACCGCATAGGTATTGAAGCGCTGGCATCGGCCGGATTTGATCCTCAGGGTATGGGCTCGTTTTTTGAGGTCATATCGCGCGGTGGCACGCCATCATCGGAACAGCTGCCGGAATTCCTGCGCTCGCATCCTGTCAGCAGCGCGAGGATCGCTGAAGCCCGCGGCCGTGCACGTGCCTATCCGCCGGCGCACACAACTGACTCAATCAACTATGGCATAGCCAGGGCGCGTTTTATTGTCGAAAGACAACGCACGTCAGAAGACGCCATTTCCTACTATGAAAGGGAGAGTTACGAATTTCAGTCCGACATCGAACGCTACGGTCGCGGGATAGCCTACCTCAGGGCGGGCCGCAACAATGAAGCCAATCGTATTTTCGAGGAACTGACCAACAAGGAAACCGCCGTCATTGCCTACCACATTGGTCTGGCTGAATCGCAATTGGCGCTGGAAGCAATTGCTGAATCCAAAGACACTTTCGAGAAAGCGCTTGGACTTTTCCCTCGCAACGTACCTTTGACGATTCATTTCGCAGAAGCGCTCCTGCGGTTAGGTAACGCAACCCAGGCGCACAAGATTCTTCTCGATCTAATGAACAATGTTCCGCCGACTCCGCAACAAGTTCGTCTCATTGCAAGGGCTGCAATTGAAGCCGGTGAAACTGCTGAAGCACACTACTATATGGCGGAATACCGCTTCATGATCGGTGATCTCGTCGGTGGGGTAAATTTCCTGCGTCGCGCGCTGAATGTGCCGGAACTGGAAGAGATTCAGAGGATTCGTTTTGAAGCACGCATTGATTTCGTACAAGACTTCATGAGTGAAGACCAGCTGCAACAAATGCAAAGAGGCCGATCAATAGGCTGATTTTGGTCCCGGCGGGGTCTAAACTGCTAAGCTTCAGAAAAACTTAGCAAATACTATCGTCGTGATTTTTATTGAATCCTCCAGTCTCCGATTGATCGCAATTGTTAGCGCTGTCATCTTCATGTCGGTGACTGGCTGCGCGGGGTCGATACCTGCCGCACCCAAAGAAGAACGATCACCTGCTGATCCCTGGGAACCTCTGAATCGCCGAATCAGCAATTTCAATGAAGGCCTCGATAAAGTAACGTTGAAACCATTGGCGAAGGGTTACCAGGCCGTACTGCCTGAACCGATGCAACGCGGCGTCACCAATTTTTCCAAAAATTTATTCGGTCCGCTCTACATCATCAATAATCTGCTGCAGGGTAAATTTAGGCGAAGCCTTAGCGAGACCGGGCGGTTCCTGGCAAACAGCACTTTCGGGATACTGGGACTTGTTGATGTTGGCGCAGACCTTGGCATGGAAACCTATCGAGAAGATTTCGGCCAAACGCTGGCTGTTTGGGGCGTTCCGGACGGTCCATTCGTAGTGATTCCCGTCCTCGGGCCGCGCACACTGCGACAGGCAACCATGATTCCGCTCAACTTCATGGCGGACCCACTTTTCCACTACGACAACGATACTGCCAGGCGCTGGATCTATAGCGTCAGATTGGTTGATGTGCGGGCACGACTTTTTTCGGTCGATGCGTTAGTCGAAGGCAGTTTCGATCGCTATCTGACCATTCGCGAATCTTATCTGCAAAATCGACTGTTTCTTATTTTCGACGGCAATCCGCCTGAAGACGAAGACTTCTACGATGATTTCTTTGACGACGATTTTGCAGAGGAAGAAGACCCTCAATAGACGGAGCTCTATTCCGCCGGCGCTTCGATGAAACCAGCCCAGCGTTCACCGCGCCGCAACAGGTTATCTACTTCTGTCGTTCTCGCAATCGCATCGATCTTTTCCGGCGTTTCAAGGAAGCGGATTTCGCGAACAGTGTGATTCGCCCAGGTAATCCATTCAAGCAACAACGCCAATCCTGCCGAATCAGTTTCGGTGATTCCGGACAAGTCCACCTCAATACGGGTGTGCTCTTCAAACAATTCCTCACTGTCACGAAGAATTTCCCCAGCTGTGCCGAATGTCATTTGCCCACTAAGTGCAAATTTGCCGCCACCAAGATCATCCAGCGAA
>JBLHLN010000325.1:0-3043 GCA_047620565.1 Woeseiaceae bacterium | reverse complement strand
AGACTATTCCTCGATGCCGACGAAGCACTACAATGGCTGCTGGAAGGCGACTAACGGACCCTGTTCGAGATACAGCAAATGAGCGCTAGGCATTCACTTTGGCAATACCCTGATCGACGATTGGTCGCACTCGTTGCGCTGCTGCTGTTTGCGGTTGCCTGTTCTTCCGATTCCACACTGCAGCCTTTTAGCAGCGACGGCTGTTCGCTATTTCCGGACTCCTCACTGATATCAGAAAGTGACTGGTGTTCCTGCTGTTTCGAGCATGACCTGCAATACTGGCGCGGCGGTACGCGCGAGGAACGCGAAATCGCTGATGTAGCGCTCCGCGATTGCGTGCTGGAAAAATCAGGCAATTCGGCCCTTTCCAATGCCATGTATGAAGGCGTGCGGCTCGGCGGCAGTCCTTACTTCTACAACTGGTATCGGTGGGGATACGGCTGGAATTTCGAACGCAAATACCAGGTACTTACACCGGCAGAGATTGAGACTGCTGACAAGCTTGTAGAAAAGTATTATGCGGATACAAATAGTCCCGTTTGCCCTATTTGACCCGGCGCACATATTAGTCAGGAACTACGCCAAAAATGCTTGATATGCAAAATTTTAATCACATTGGTATTCGCATTACAGAAACAACGCGCTCTGTCAGTCGATGTTAAAACACCTCGTTCCGATTGTTGCTGCGACCTTGCTGTTGCTGATTGTCTGGGCCAGCGCAGTGCCACTCTTTCATTGGTTTGATGCTGATCAACCGACGCAGAATTTCGAGGAACAGCGGGAAAAATGGTTGAGTCTTGGCATAGACAGTTACGAATTTGTGATCGAGAAGAAGTGCTTCTGCGGTCCCCCCGGAAATATGCCGATCAAAATAGTGGTGCGCGATTCCCTGAATATAGCTGCGTACGACAGTCGTCAGGCTCTTGACCGCAACGCAGACAAAATCGATGGCGTTCCCGATTCCGTACCTGCTTTGTTTGAGCTGCTGGCTACAACAGCGTCAGGCGAAGCAACGTTTTCCACAAGCTTCGACGCGGAATTCGGATTTCCGAACCTGATTACGATCGACTCTGCATCTGGCGCTGATAGTGGTGAAACCCAGTGGACCGTGAAGCAATTTCGCGAGGTGCCCGACCCAACGCAGTAACCATGCGGTCCATAGCGGCGAGTCCCGCCGGCGATGGCTTGCATTAGGCACTATGTGCCCAGATACTGGGCGGCGCAAAACGCAAATCGCAAGGGTAACGGTAGAATAAAAATGAAGCTGGCTGACATAATTTACGCGAATACCGGCGTGAGCATTGACCTGACGGGTCTCAGCAACGACACGGAAGGCCAGGCGCTGGTGGCATCGCTAATGGCGCTTGTCGCCCGCTCGGACGGCGGAATTTCTGCCGACGAAACCGCTCGCATGGTCGAACTGCTCGAGGGCCGGTTTAAACTCAGTTCGGACGCGGCCGTCAATCTTGTCAGTCGCGCTGCAGACGAATATGGGGTAAATGCCGACCTTGACGGGCTCGTTGCGAACATAAATGAGGAGCTGAGTCTGGTGCAAAAAGAAGATTTGATGTCGATGGTTTTGCACGTTATTTCAGCGGACGACCGCAAGGTCGCCGGCGAAATGAATCTTCTCGCAACCCTGATCGATCGCCTGAATATGCCGGACAGCAACATGGAAAAGGTGTACGAGCAGTATTTCCAGGAACGCAAAGCGCAGGATTGATAGAAATGCTGTCGGCAAAGGAAGCACTGCAGCGGCTGAAGGACGGCAACCGTCGTTTCGTGGAGGATTTGCGAAACGCCGATCGACAGGTTAATAGAACACGGCGCATCGAAATCTCCGTGGAGCAATCTCCGATCGCTATCATTCTGGGTTGCTCGGATTCGCGGGTGCCGGCCGAGTATGTATTCGATCAGGGTCTCGGTGATCTTTTTGTAATTCGGGTTGCAGGCAACGTCGTTGCACCTTCGCAAATCGCGAGTGTGGAGTTTGCCGCAGCGAAATTCGGTACGCGACTAGTCGTTGTGCTTGGGCATTCTCAGTGCGGCGCTATCCTGGCGACGCTTGAAGAAGTACAGCAGCCGACGGAAAGCCAATCACGTCACTTGCACGCAATTGTGGATCGGATACGCCCATCGGTGGAGCAATTGCTCCAGGCTGAACAGAATTTTACGACCGAGCAACTGATCGAGCGTGCTGTAACAGCCAATGTTATCCGTTCGAAGCATGAGCTTGAGCATGGCTCGGAAATTATCGAAAAGCGGATAAGAGACGACGGCTTGATCGTTATCGGCGCGGAGTATTCTCTTGATACCGGTGCAGTTGAGTTTCTTGATTAGTCCTTGCGGGGGTACGCATTGAAAGCGGTCCTGATAAATGCGGCAATGGTCGGTGCTGGTGGATTCATCGGTGCCGTCTGTCGGTATGGCATGAGCTCCTGGGTGCAAAGAAATTTTCCCGCGTCGATTTTTCCTTATGGCACATTGGCGGTCAACATGCTCGGTTGTCTCCTGATCGGTCTGGCGATCGGATTTGCCGAGTCGCGTCAAATATTCGGTGATGAATTTCGCCGCTTTGTATTGATCGGCGTTTTGGGCGGCTTTACCACCTATTCGACATTTAGTTACGAGACTCTCGCCCTGATCCACGAAGCAGACTACCTGCGGGCTTTCGGCAATGTTGGCGTGCATGTAGTTCTTGGTCTGTTGCTGGTCTGGATTGGCTTCGGGGTGATGACCAGGCAGTTCTGATGCGGGACCGGCTCCTCAATGATCTATAATTCCAGACGCGATGGGGATAATAGAAGAAAAGCTGGCGCTCGCTGTGGATGAATTCGTAAACCTGGACAACTATCCGCTGGATGATGCTGAATTTCGCCAGTCATGCCGAGATCGTCTGGATGCTGATGGCCATATCCAGCTGCCGGAATTTATTACGTCGAAGGCAATCAGGGCAATTCAGGAAGAAGGAGAGCGCAAGGAAACTCAGGCATATTATTGTGTCCAGAAACACAACGTATACCTGAGACAGGTCGATTCGCAA
>JBLHLN010000324.1:0-3067 GCA_047620565.1 Woeseiaceae bacterium | reverse complement strand
GGCTGTCGCGCATTGCTAACGCGCGGCTCCATGAGCCTGGGTCAGGAGCAGGGCGGATTACCGCCAGAGTCGGTCGTGCAGTCTGAGGAGACGATACTAAAAGATAGCGAACGGGTGATTGATGCATATCATGAACGTGGCGACGGCGCGATGGTACAAATTGCGCTTGCACCATGTTCACCGTTTTCAGTGACGCAAAGCCTGATGAAGGAGACCGCGGCTCTTGCGAAGGAAAAGGACGTTCTTTTGCACACGCACCTGGCAGAAACCGAAGATGAGAACAGTTTCTGCGAACGCGAATATGGCCAGCGACCACTGGATTACCTGGAAAGCTGCGACTGGCTGAATGAACGAACCTGGCTGGCGCATGGAATTCATTTCACGGCACAGGAAATGCAACGGCTTGGTCGTGCCGATGTCGGTATTGCCCATTGTCCCAGCTCAAACATGTTGCTTGGTTCCGGCATTTGTCCGTCATTAGATCTGGTCGCAGCGGGTTGTCGTTTTGGACTGGCAGTTGACGGCTCCGCTTCCAACGACAGTTCCAACATGATCCAGGAAGCGCGGCAGTCGCTGCTGCAGCAAAGACTTCGCTACAGTCCTGCTGATATTACGGCGGAGGTTGTCCTCGGATGGGCGACGAAAGGCTCTGCCAGTCTTTTGCGGCGCGACGATATCGGGGAAATAGCGCGCGGTAAACAGGCGGATTTCGCAATCTTCGATCTGAACGAATTACGATTTTCCGGCGCCGGCGATCCAGTCGCTGCGCTGGTTGCCTGTGGCGCCCATCGTGCCGAACGCCTGATGGTCGGCGGACAGTGGTTAGTTGAAGGCGGCGCGCATCGTGACTACCTGGAAAGGGAACTAATGCAACGACACGGCAAATTGGCGAAGAAACTGCAAAACGCCTGAGTCCGAACACTGACTTTTCTCATACCGGTGGAAGATATCGAAGCGTTTCTCGGAACTGAGCTCAGTGAGCGACAAAACTCCAGTTACTCTGCGTTGCGCTGATCAATTTCCAGCCATTTATCGTAGATGTCATCAGTCCAGAGGCTCTGAAACCAGGCAACAATCGCAAGCCGTTGCGCTTCGTCAAGTGCCTCACCGAACCCTGGCATGACCCCGCCATACTCGACGCCTCCGTTGACGATCGTGTAATCCAGGAGTTCCAGCGGATGGTGCCAGGTATGTGCCGTGCCATTCAGAGGTGGCGGTGGATAATTGCCGTCGGCGCCAGGTGTTTTCCATTCAGCGGTGGCGCTGCCATCGGCCGCGTGACACACGGCACAATAGGTTTGATAAAGTGGCGCGCCGGCGACTACCTGTTCCTCGGTATACCAGCGACCTGCAACTGTTGTTGCAGGTTTCGCGCAGGCGACGAGCGTTAAAATTATTAATACTGGCAGAAAAATTCTCATAATTGGTTTTCAATCAGGACTTCCGCCAGTTGTGCGGTGAACTCCGTTGCCTTTGCCGCATCAATGTGAGAACCATCGACGCTCAGGTATCCATCAAGCTGTGGGTAATCCTGAAAGTGCACGAAACTGGCATTGATATTTCTTTTCATTTCGTTCCAGAATTGTTCCTGGGGAAAGTGCCGGTTTTCAAAGTCGAGCACCTTGCCTTCGGATGGTAGTCGCACGATGTAAACCCTGCATCCTTTGTTGTTAAGTACATCGACAACCGCTGAGAAATACTGCATCAATTCTGCAAATCCTTTCGCCTCATACGGCTCTGAATTTTGCGTATATAGCGCGACGATCGCATCCTGGTTAACTGGTCGCTCGAACTTTTGCTGGTCAATGCTGACAAATCGATTTCTGCGGGTCTTCTTGTAGTCGGCTTGTGGAAGCACACCTTCGTTAAGTACAGATTCGGCAGTACGTGTAACTGCGGCGTCAGCAGAACGAAATGTGAGCTTGCCTTGCAGGAATAGTCGCAATTCCTGTTCCATCCTGCGCGAGCTGGATTGTCCAACGTAAGTACGTACCCACTCTGCCTGATTTCCTTCGTCAAGTTTGGATAGTTTGCGATTGAACGAAAACGCCGGGGCTATTGAAACGATGACTGTGCCCCTGAAGCGCGGGTCTGCTGCGAGGTTCTCAAGTACCGGTAATCCCGACGTTCCCTCGACGGCGAGTTGCACGACCGGGCGCTGTAGCTGA
The DNA here is from genome assembly GCA_047620565.1 of Woeseiaceae bacterium. Classification (GTDB taxonomy): domain Bacteria; phylum Pseudomonadota; class Gammaproteobacteria; order Steroidobacterales; family Woeseiaceae; genus SZUA-117. The sequence continues at coordinate 899 of JBLHLN010000324.1, read as the reverse complement.
TCAGACAGTTCATTGACATCAACGCCTCTTTGCACTCGCGATGCACCGAGAATGGCTATTACAGAGGGGTCCGGTATCGCCAATTGGTGGCGTGCTGACAGCCACAAAGCGCGGTTGTCAGAGAATTCTGCTCCAAGACCTGCCTGCCGTAGCGTCACTTCCCACACAGCAAGTGCCGCGAGCGCCAGCCCGGTTGCCAGCAGCCAGATCTTCAGCCAGTCGCCTCTAACAGTGTCAGAATTCGAAGTAGATGAACGCACGTTCTTCCCCCGGAGACAAAATGATTGCCAGCACCATAAGCGCAAGCACGATTCCCGCGACCGGCCAGGACACTTTGCTGACAGTATTTTCGAAATCGCGATTGCGCATAAACCAGTGAACAGCCAGTAGTCCCAGGATCACCACTCCTACCTGCAGGATCTCGGTGCCTGCCAACAAGGACATGCCGCCACTCAAAGTCACCATCGCGAGCAGTAATTGCGCTGCAGATTCCGGACTGTCCGCACGGAACAATACCCAGGTCAGGCAAATAATCAGCCATGTCGCGAGACCCAACATGAATGTCGCAATGCCCCCTCTGAAAATTGCAGCATTGCCAAATGTACTGGCAAGGACTCGTTCAGCAACAAGCAGCAAGCCATGAACGCCGCCCCACAAAACGAAAAGCCAGGACGCGCCATGCCATAGCCCGCCGATTAGCATGGTAAGCAGCAGGTTTACCAAGGTGCGCGCGGCGGTACCACGATTACCTGATAGCGGAATGTAGAGATAATCACGAAGCCATGTAGATAAGGTGATGTGCCAGCGCCGCCAGAAATCGGAAAAACCAATTGCTGCATACGGTGAACGGAAGTTCCACGGAAACTCGAAACCAAGGCAACAACCCAGGCCAACTGCAA
>JBLHLN010000323.1:0-3071 GCA_047620565.1 Woeseiaceae bacterium | reverse complement strand
CGGTTGTGCGGCGTTGTTGTACCAGGTTGCCTGGCTCAGGCAATTTTCAATTGTATTCGGGACATCCGAAATCGCCGTCACGATTGTGCTGGCCGCGTATATGGGCGGTCTCGCTCTTGGTTCCGCAGTAACGGGTCGCTATCTGCATCGCATCCGACGTCCAGTACTGACGTACGGTCTTCTCGAAGGCGGCATCGCGCTGACGGCATTGCTTGTTCCAGTCTTGCTTGGCGGAGCGAGCGCGGTATTTATCTATTTCGTGGGGGGGGATATGGAACCGCCAGCCAGTGCGGGCACTGGGCAGACGGTGTTCTATTTGATTTCAACGTTTCTGATATTGGGTATTCCTACCGGGTTTATGGGAGCGACTCTGCCGCTCTTGATCAAATATACGGTACGTTCTGACGAGGAGATAGGGTCACGCGTCTCTCTGCTTTACGCAGTGAATACCACTGGCGCGGTTGCCGGCGCATTGCTCGCAGGTTTTCTGGTGTTGCCAACGTTCGGGTTGCGGCAAACTATTTGGCTGGGTGCCATTATCAATGTGTTCGTGCTGGTCATCGCATTTCGAATTGACCAAAACACCGAATCAGCGCTAATTCCACAGAAACGCACGCTCGAATCTATGTCATTCAAGAGCCAGCAATCCTGGATTCTGCCCATCATGGCAGTATCCGGCGCGGTTGCGTTCACATACGAAGTGTTGTGGACGAGATTATTGAATCATGTCTTGGGTGGGAGCATCTACGCGTTTTCCACGATGTTGGCGAGCTTTCTTGCTGGCATCGCTATCGGTAGCGGTATCTCCGGGCGATTTGCAACGGACGGACAAAAATCAACGATGTATTTTGCTGCCAGCCAGGTTCTGGTAGCGGCTGCATCGATTGCTGTATTTTTGTGGATTGAAGACATGCTCCCGGAGTCTGTGGGCATGCTGGGGAACGCCTTTTTCGCGATGGCCGTGATGTTGCCATCTGCGATTTTTATCGGTGCAACATTTCCGCTGGCTGTTCGAATACTGTCCAGGAATGAATTTGAGGCTGGTACATCAGCGGCGAATATCTATGCCTGGAATACGATTGGTGCGATAGTCGGTGCGTTGCTGGCCGGATTCTATGTTATTCCCAAATTAGGGTTTACGGGGACCGTGAAGGCCGCGGTCCTAACGAATCTTGTGCTCGCCCTCGTAACGACGTTCCTGTTACCAGCCAGAAGACGGAGTTACAGTTACTTTACGGCAGCTGCGATTGTTGCCGCGTTGCTTCTGTTTAATCCAGTCACGCCGAATGCTGTCATTCGCTCGTCAGCACTGCCCGTACCTGATGGTGCACCCGAGAAACAACTTTTCTTTGAAGTTGGGCGAAGTTCTACGGTGCTGTTGGTCGAACAAGGTGGAACGTTTACGTTACGGACCAATGGACTTCCGGAAGCGCAAATATTCGCCAGGGGCGCTCCTCCCATTCGGAATACCCAGAAGTGGCTGACAGCACTTCCGGTAATCGCCCGACCGGATGCCCGCACAATGCTTGTCATAGGCTTTGGCGGTGGCGTCGCGATCGAGGGGATACCACCCTCAGTTACCGAGGTGGACGTGATTGAACTTGAGCCCGAGGTCATCAATGCCAACAGATTAATTAGTAATAATCGTGCCGTTGACCCAACATCTATGCCGGGCGTAAACATCATCATCAATGACGCCCGAAATGCGCTGAAACTGACCAGTAGGACTTATGACGTAATTGTTTCGCAGCCATCACATCCCTGGACAGCCGGTGCTTCTCATCTGTTTACTCGGGAGTTTTTTCAGTTAAGCAAGACGCACCTGGACAAGAAAGGGGTGTTCGTTCAATGGATGAATTCAGAGTTACTTGATGCGTCATTGCTGAGATCGCTGGTAGCTACACTATTTTCGGTATTCGATCATGTCAGGCTCTATCACCCGGACCCGGGCGTATTGTTTTTTGTGGCTTCGGATGCTCCTGTAAATATTGAACAACAATTGCTCGCTTCCGGCGGCCGATCGATTGCCGAATATGCAAACCATTACGGCAGTTTAGGTCTTGCAACTGTCGAGGATATATTGCTGACTTTGGCCGCGGATGAAGCCGGACTGTTCAAATTCAGCAAGTCCGCGAGATTGGTGACCGACAACGATAATTTGATGGCGACCGAAAGCAAGGTATTTGGTACAGGCCTGACGGCAGATGAGCTTATTGAACTGTTGGCACCGTACGATCCGCTGCTTGATCGCGAGAGCTGGGTGTTCAATGATCTTGAGAACTTTGACTTCGCTTATATGACCTCGTCCATGTTACGGCAGAAATTCAACGCTCGAGTAAGCAGCTTAAAAGAAGTAGTACCGGATGAGGCAACCGCCTTGCTAATCAATGCGATGGAACTGAGCCATGCTGGAAAGGATGAGCAGGCAGAGGACTACTACCGCGCTGCCTATCAGGCTAGGCCTGATGACACTTCAATACAGTACTTTTTGGTTCGTCGATACCTGGGGCACCTGGCGGGTGGAAATGCGCCGCCGGATATCACCGATATTTCCAGCGGTTTTTCAGGCGTACCCGCTGCAGTCTTACAGGGATGGCGATACGGTCTGGCAAGTAATTGGCGAAGTCTTGCACAACTGGATTCAGAGCTTGCCAGGTCTGTGCCGTCGGAACCGTGGTATGCCGATGCGGCACTGTTGCGTGCCGAATGGCGAACAAAGGTTGTCGCTCAAGGGGACAACAGATACGCGAGAGAAGCCATGGGTCTGGTAGACAGGGCGCTGCTGATCGGTCCATCACTCGATCTGTACGTACTGAGGGCCACCAGCGCTATTCTACTGGGTGACCCTGTTGCGGCCATTGAATCGGTAAGATACATGGCCAATCATATCCAGGGAATGATCAATCGACTCAAGAATGGAGAGTATTATGTTTCTAGAGCGGGTTTTGACGCTCTGACAGTCAGATTGAACAGATTCAAAAGCGAATTGGGTAAGCCTCTCTACAGTCGATCTGGCGGCGCAAACGAGGAAGTCATGAAAATTCTCGACAGTTTGCTGACAGAAGTCCGTG
>JBLHLN010000322.1:0-3072 GCA_047620565.1 Woeseiaceae bacterium | reverse complement strand
TGAACGGTGATGGTGTATTCAACCAGGGCGCCCGGTATTGCCTTTGGGTTAGTCGTCCCATTGAACGGATCTTCCAGCGTCTGGGCGGTTTTCACCACCACCAGGGAAGGCGCGGGCGGAGGCTCAATATCAAAACCACAGCTTGTCGGCCGACTCGACGGCATCATCGCGGCGTTCATATACATCCGCTTGCCGTTCATGCTGTCCAGGTCTTGTTTATCGTATTTGTGACCGCCAAGATAAAGAACGTTACCGCCCTCGCCGCCCGTCAGCTTCGCGCCTGTCGCTATGAACAAATTCGAGTTGGTCGAATTGACGACATGAGCATGCCCGTTATTTGGATTAGAAAACGCGCTCACCAGCTCAAAGTCCGTGATTGAACCACCTTCATCGGCGATGTCGCCCACAAATTGGCTGAAAGCAAGATCGGCATTCGGGTAGGTGCGACCGAATCTTTTCAGGTTATTTTCCACAATGCCTTCCACAGTCTGGAAAAAACCATATGCGGCGTTGTTTTCGTAAGCGTCGATAGCCGCGCACTGCGCCAGAAAGTTGCCGCCTCCTTGGACAAACTGCCTAACCGCGTTGGCTTCAGTATCGTTATTGATCGGCGACCCCTTCTTGGGCACGACATCCCAGTGCGGTTCGGACACCATTGTATAGCAGGAATTTGCGTTGACCGTCAGCAGTGTCGCGGCAGGAATCACTTCGTATTGATCGTTCGCGACGAACCCTGCTTCTTCAAGAACAGCCGTATGAATGTCAGCATTGCCACCATCGTCAAGTACACCGACAAACTTCTTTTGATTTATCGTGAAACGCACATCAACCGTTTTATCGGCCGTAGTTTCATATACGGCAACGTTATTACCAAATACCTGGATTTCTACTAGCGCTTCGGCCGCCCGGTCACGATGCACGATAAATGGCCCGCCTCTAAAATCGAGCGATGACGATCCCGACGATGAAGGTTCAACTCGCTGGGCAGTCACCGTGAAATCTATGCCGTCCTTCGTTTTACCCGCCCGGATCGCCCATTTGAGCGGTATATCCGCATGCAGCAAATGATTGGCTAAACCGTAGGCCTTGAGGTTGAAGGCAGATCCGATATTTTGCTTTTCGTCCATCGCAATGATCAACGAACCCGCTGGGATAAGTTCCAGATTTGCGCCTGGATTCGTATATTCAGCGCGTGCTGTAAACGCTGAGCACAGCGTTAGCAACAGTACGGCTGCCAAAAATCGTTTTGGGCCACAATTATTGCTAATCTGACTGGAACGCCTGCTCATGATTATCTATCCACCTCGCCGTTAACCGCCAAGTCGGTTTGCCGATTTGTGCGCATATTTGCCACCTCTTTGAGCGTTTGTTGGTCGGCCTTCATTCCAAACCGTATGAACGGACCCTGAGCGGTATAGCGCGCCGATGCGAAATCGCTGTCACTGAAGCCAATGACGTTATAGCCAATGTTCAGCCACATATTGTCCCGAATGTTGAAACCCACATCGAAGCCCATTCCATAGTCAATCGTCTTTGACGAGTAGGAGTGATAAATGCTGGCGTTGAGTCCAGCGTCCCATCTGGGTTTGAAGCCCCGGCGAAAATCTATCCCTACCAGGTCCGTGAAGCCGCTGAACTCCATCGAATTGAAGTTACTCTTGACGTACTTGAACGCGTATTGAAGAGACAATTGGCTGCTGGCGTTGATCCGGCGATTGGCGTTGAAATTGTTGATCAGGCGCCAGCTATCTTGCGTGGAGATAGCCTGCTCCGATTTTTCGAATATGAGGTCTATGCGATCAAGAAACGACCAGCGGCCTCCCGCCATGCGATACGCCCAGGCCAATTTGAGATCGGCGGCAGTAGTGGAGGTATTCGAGACACTTTCACTGGCAAATATCGTCAGACCGGCAGACAGGCTGTGACCCAACTCCGGCTCTCGATACCAACCGGAAAAAAGCGTCCTGCGCCGCTCCGTGTCAGATTTTCGGTATTCGACACGTGAATTTGCACTCCACAGATCGGCGCTATAGGTTGCACCAAAAAATGTCGCGAGGAAATCTTCATTAAGCGATCCTGAAGATAGTTCGCGATCGGGATCGAAAATTCTGGCATCCGGCTGCACAATGGTATTCGTCTGATCGATTCCCGCGTCCAAAAGCCAGTGATCATTAAGTTGGAAACCCTGGATAAGACCGATATTGGCAAAGACCCGCGGACCGAATTCAGTGCTTTCATTGGTCACTGACGAGTTGATTTGGGCCCGACTCCAGGGGCTTGCCCGCACACCAGCGCGGGTCATCGTAGCCTCGATATCCCGCGAAGATGACCGTTCCCACTCCGCAAACAAGTCGACGCCATCCATTACCCGATAGTCCGCTCCGAGCACGAGGCGCACGGGATAGTCAGCATTCTCAGCCTGGTCATTCAGTTCCATGCTACCGGCTGCTCGAACTGTCAGATCGCTATCAAACAGGCGTTGACTGACGGACAAGTCCATGAGCTGGCTGGTGCGATTTTCTCCGTCGGTAAATTTGTCTTCCGCGAACGAATATCCGGAGGACGCTGAGAAAGCGTCGTTCTCATAACGCACGAGAGCTCGACCAACCCTGCGATCGGTACCGGTCTCAAGATTGCGTTGCACCAGTGCCTCACCCTCAACGGTTACTCTCTCGGTGACCCGCAGCCGCCCGTCGACACCGGCGCTTCTTGTGCCACTCTCTGCCGCCGATTGGTGTCCGAGTCCGTAGTTCGCTTCGACCTCTTTCACATAGCCGCGAACGTCGGATTTCTCGCCTCGGTGCTCGAGCGTCATCAAATACGCATCGGCTTCTTCCGCGACACCCGCGATATTTCGGTCACTGTTCGCGTACTCGGCATTAAGCAACGTGGTATCCGTTATCTGCCAACGAAGATCCACGCCAGATAGATCCGCTTCGGCACCCTTCTCACCTTCCCTGATATGAGAAATGCCGACTTCGAGCGTGTCTTCGGCATTTTTGATCGATGTCCGTCCGCCTGCAATCATGTCTGCGCTAGAGGCAGAGATACTTTCGTATTCGACAACAATAA
>JBLHLN010000321.1:0-3074 GCA_047620565.1 Woeseiaceae bacterium | reverse complement strand
ATCGCTCTGTTATCTCGCGCATCTGAAACCAACCATCTCGCGAGCGTCGAATGGTCTGTGACTGTCGCGATAGCGAACTCGCAGGTTGGCCGCATTCGCACCCCAACTGCCTCCCCTGACAACCCTGCGAACGGATGGATCGTCGGTGGCTGACTGCCCGCCTGTCGGATGAGATCGTCGCCACGAAAATAGTAGGCGCCACGAAACCGCTCCCCGTCGAGATGCACTGTAACTACGCCATCTGGCATTCTAATCATGGTGAATTTCCTGCCCAGGGAATTCGGCTTCGGCAATTAACATTATCCCGACAGTATTAAAAATTTGCTGTGGTGGTTGTCACAGGCCGAAATTTGACCGAGTTCATGTTTTGATTTTTATATAATAAGCGCGAATTCGAGCCAGCAGCAGAACAAGTCCCCATGCGGCCTGCAGCCATACCCGCGCAGGTTTGAGATCGATAGCTATACTCAAGGGATTGGTGCAATTCTTGCGCCGGAGAAAAACAATGACAGTTGAGAAAATGAAATCGGCTGCAATTCTGGCTGCAATTGGGCTCGCTGGGATGATTAGCGCGTGCGTAGAATCGGCAGGAACGCCACTTGAAGGCGCGTGGATCGTATCCAGCTGGGAAAATTTGGACGGCGAAACCATCGCAGATCCACAACCAGGACTATTCATATTCACGAGCACTAATTACAGCATCATGTATGTAAATACAGCAGATGAGCGACCACAATATGATGCAGACGCAGGCCAGACTGACGGGGAGATACTTGCCGCCTATGATTCATTGACGGCGAACTCGGGTGGCTATGAAATTGACGGCAACGTCTTCACTACCTATGCCTATGTTGCGAAGGACAACAACTTTATGGGCGGGTTTCCCGAAAACGGCACTGATTACGAATTTGAACGTGACGGTGACAACCTGATCATCACAACACTGACTTTTCCGGAAGCTTTTAAGGTGATTCTGGAAAGCGTTGAAGGTCAGGATGGGCCGTGGGAAACGGACGCTGCCGAATAGCGACGAAACAATCTCCAACTGAGTTAAACAGCATAACCCGATGGAATATCAGTTCCGGCACTGGTATTCCATCGTGACCATCCAGCGATTGCATGCGCCATACAGGTCGTCGCGCGTACATTCCTCTATTGCACCTTCGAGGAATGCCTGGGCGTGTGAATATCCCATATCCATGCACGCGGCGTCCGCAATCGGCTGCCCATCGGCCTCATCAAGCGGCCCCATGGGGTTGTATATGTCGATGCCCTCGCCCTCGGCGCCTTGATGTACTCTCACCACCATGTAGGAAAGAACAACGGTACCTTCATCTTTATCTCCGCCGGATACAGCCCATTGAACGTTTGCTGCACAGCCGCAGCAAACTGACAAAATGCCTGCTAGAAATAGATGTCTCATCCAATCCACTCCCGATAACAACGAGATCCTGCCGATGCATGGCACCAGGTGGTACGTCATCGTAGGTAACAGTGACCAAATATCACAGGCTAAATTCAAATTCAAATTGAGGCCAGATATGGGATATGGTCTACCAACAGATTATCAGGGGCACACAAAAATGGATCGTCAGAATGGATCCGCACGATCTCGATTGAAACCAGTCTGCCATTCTAGTTTCATCGCAGGTCTGGCTTCATTGTTGCTGTCAACGACTGCGTCGGCGGAAACTTTCGAACTCACGGGCGCAACAATAGCCGAGGTCAACAAAGCCATTGACGCAGGCGCACTAAGCTCAGTGCGCCTGGTCGAATTAAGCCTGGCGCGAATTGCCGCCTATGACGACCATGGCCCGAAGCTCAACGCCGTCATGCTTCTGAATCAGAATGCACTGGAGACAGCACGGCAACTTGACGCTGAACGCCTGGAAAGCGGCCGGCGTTCACCGTTGCACGGCATTCCGGTAGTTTTGAAAGACAATTTCGATACCGGCGACATGCCAACGACGGCTGGCTCCTTCATGCTCAAAGGGTCTATACCGCCGGACGACGCATTTGTGGTCCAACAACTGCGTGCGGCTGGCGCCATTGTTCTCGCCAAACTCAATATGAGTGAATTCGCCTCGGGCGGCGCTATGAATTCGCTCGATGGCCCGACCTACAATCCACATGACCCGACCCGATCACCATCCGGTTCTTCCGGCGGCACAGGTGCCGCAATAGCCGCTGCTTATGCGTTCGTTGGTCTTGGCAGCGATACTGGTGGTTCTGTTCGCGGGCCCTCCTCCGCGAACGGAATTGTTGGGCTAAAGCCTACTCTCGGCCTGCTCAGTCGCGACGGTATTATTCCATTGGCACTTTCCTTTGATACCGCGGGACCGATGGCTCGCAGCGTGTACGACGTCGCCGTTGCATTGGGCGTTATGGTTGGCGTTGACGCAGCTGACCCGGCAACGGCAGCGAGCGAAGGACATTTCGAGCGAGACTACACGCGCCATCTGGACAAGAACGCGTTGCATGGCGCACGCATCGGCATCGCCCGTGGTTTCATGGAAAGCGATGAAGAGGTTGACTGGGTTATCGAAGCCGCCCTGGAAACCATGCGCGACGCCGGCGCTGAGGTTGTCGACGTGGAGTTTCCGCAATGGATGATGGAGGCAAGGGGGAAATTCTATCGGGCGATTCGCTACCGGGAGTTTCGTGCACAGATAGCGGAATATCTCGACACCACAGACGCTCAGTATCCGAAAACGCTTGCCGAACTGGTCAAGCTTTCCAAAACAATGACAGCTCGACGAGAAGACGGCGTGATTCCCAATCCTGGACGTTGGCAACTAATGCTTAGCGAAGAGGAAAGTGGCGAGCTCACGGACTACGAGTACATCGCGGTGCGCGATCATGCATTGCCGTTAATGCGTGGCATTATCGGCGGACTGATGGAATCCGAAAATCTCGACGCCATCGTCTATCCGACCTCGCCCAGGCGTCCGGCAAGGGTTGACCCCGATCCGGATCCGGAAGGCGCGCCGGGTAGCGGCGGATCACCGGTCATTCTTGCAAACCTGACGGGATTTCCCGATCTCATCGTGCCGGCAGGATTCACCGGCCGTGGC
>JBLHLN010000320.1:0-3076 GCA_047620565.1 Woeseiaceae bacterium | reverse complement strand
ACAAAGAAAAGCAACTATCGTTCGGTCCTTATCCAGACGTGTCCCTGGCCCAGGCGAGAGGTGCTCGATCCGAAGTTCGGCAGGAACTCGTCGCCGGTATCGATCCATCAGTGGCTAGGAAGGAGAGAAGGGCGACCGCTTACGCGGACATAACAACCTTCGAGATGGTCGCCCGTGAATGGCTTATGGATATGTCATTGAAGTGGGCCAAGAGCCACTACACCAAAGTTGCCAGACGACTTGAGCGAGAAATCTTCCCCAGCGTTGGTAACTTGCCAATCGGCGAGATTGGCCCACGTGACCTGCTGATCCCTTTGAGGGCAATCGTGGATCGTGGTAATCGAGAGACCGCTCGTCGTGTGAAACAAATCTGTGGGCAAGTGTTTCGCTACGCGGTCGCCACAGGACGGGCGGATAGAGACATCACACCAGACCTAAATGGTGCGCTTCCACCGCCAGTTACCCGACACCATCCATCAATAACTGACCCCGATGAGATTGGTGGCCTCTTGAGAGCTATCGATGGGTATTCTGGTTCCCCGACAACGAAATTGGCGCTTCAGCTTGCACCGCTCGTATTTGTTCGGCCGGGCGAACTGCGAGGCGCAGAGTGGGCGGAGATCAATATTGAGAGGCGCGAGTGGCGAATTAAAGCGGAGCGGATGAAGATGAGAACAGAACACATTGTCCCGTTATCGACTCAAGCTGTAGACGTGCTAAAAGAGCTTCGTTTGCTATCAGGAAACAGTCGCTATCTCTTTCCAAGCATCAGGACACTTTCCCGATGCATGAGCGAGAACACGCTCAATGCAGCTCTCCGACGACTGGGCTACGCCTCAGATGAAATGTCTACTCATGGATTTCGTAGTATGGCGTCTACGTTGCTCAATGAAGCAGGGTGGAATCGCGATGCGATAGAGCGCCAGCTAGCTCATGCGGAAAGAGACTCGATTCGTGCGGCATATAATTATGCTGAGCACTTACCGGAGCGCCGAACGATGATGCAGGCGTGGGCTAACTACCTTGATGAACTGAGGGTTGGCGCGCGTAACCGAAAACACTCGAACATTACAATGCTGGCGCCAGATCCCTACTCGTTCCATACCTCGGCAGTCAGGGGAAGTTCGTTGAGCTCTGCTCGCGCTTCACGCCAGGTAGGGTAATGCTCCTGAAGGATCGTTATGAAACGATCGCTGTGCGTAGGCTCCAGGGTAATCACCCCATTTTTAACGGACGCCAAAAGCAGAAGTCATGCTGCACTCAGCATATGTTTCGGTGGCAAGCCACCATTAGCCTTGTTGGGCCGCTCATGATTGTAAAACCAAAGCCAGCCGGTAGCATAGTCTTGCACCTCTTTGATTGAATCAAACAGGTATTGGCTTAGCCAACTGTATCGTACCGTGCGGTTGTAGCGCTCGACATAGGCATTCTGCTGCGGTTTGCCGGGCTGGATAAATTCAAGCTGGATGTCGTGTTTATCCGTCCACTTTTCCAGATCCTGACTGATAAATTCCGGGCCGTTATCACAGCGCAAACGCTTGGGCTTTCCTCGCCATTCAATGATTTGATCCAGGGCGCGAATAACGCGCACCGCAGGCAATGAAAAATCTGCCTCGATGCCCAATCCCTCGCGGTTAAAGTCATCAAGAACATTGAACAGCCGAAACGATCGACCGTCACTCAACTGATCATGCATAAAATCCATTGACCAAACGTCATTGGCCTCATCCGGTACTGCCAGCGGCACGGGCTTTTCACGCTGTATTCGTTTCCTCGATCTGATCCGCAGGTTGAGTTCCAGTTCGCAATAAATGCGGTAAATGCGCTTGTGGTTCCACTCGTAGCGTTTGACGTTGCGCAAATAGTCGCGACAAAGGCCAAACCCCCAGTCTTTCTGGTTGTCGGTCAAGCGAATAAGCCAGTCAGCAATCTCCGTATTTTCGTTCGGCAGTAACGGCTGGTAACGGTAGCAGGTCTCGCTGATGCCAAATGCCTGGCAGACCAACCGGACGCTTAGGCCGCGTGCTGACGCCGCCTTCTTGGCCATCTCTTTGCGTCGAGATGGCCTTACCACTTTTTTGCGAGTGCCTCTTGAACGATTTCTGCCTTCAGTCGTTCCTCGGCATATTTATGCCCTCTGGGTACATTTTCTTCAGCCGTCGGTTTTCGTCTTCCAATTCCTTCATACGCTTCATCAATGAGGCATCCATTCCCCCGAATTTTGACCGCCATTTATAAAAACTGGCGTTACTCATGCCGTGCTCCCGGCAGAGAGCAGGGACCGGCGTGCCGGACTCAGCCTGCTTCAGAATCGCCAGAATCTGACTGTCGCTGTATCTCGATGTTTTCATTTGAGAATCTCCTTCGTTCAGTTTACGAGAAAATTCTACTTTTGATGTCAGCTATTTTTGGGGCTGATTACCCAGGCACAGACCATTTCGCCAAATTTGGCATCAGGAATTCCAAATACCTGTACCTCGGCAATTTTCGGATGCGTATACAAGAATTCCTCGACCTCGCGCGGATAAATATTCTCACCGCCACGAATGATCATTTCCTTAATCCTGCCTACGATCTGCAAATAGCCTTCGTCATCCATCACGCCCAGATCACCGGAATGCAGCCATCCTGCCTGGTCAATCGTGTCCTTTGTCTGTGCCTTGTCATTCCAATAGCCCAGCATTACTGAATAGCCGCGCGTACTTTGCTCGCCGCCAGTTTTTTTACAAGCCAATTCGCCATCTTGGGCATTACGACTGAACGGTATTGCCCGAAACAATGCTGATCGCCACCCATGATCCAGAGGTCCGTTTCCTGGCCGGAATCCGCCAGCAGGCGCAAATCCGAGATCGGTGCCAGGTTATCGAGATCACCATTGATGATTAGCGTCGGCCGGGTAACACTGTGGTCCGTCGTCAGCAGGCCCTGCTTGACCAGAGAAAACCCCTCCATGTATTGATTTACCGCGTCTGTGTCGTCGGGTGCGATGTGAATGGCCGCCGACAAAGCCTCCTGAACCTCCCATGCGCGTTCAGTGAATTTCCAACCATCGTGGATCGGACCACAAGCCGAAATC
>JBLHLN010000319.1:0-3106 GCA_047620565.1 Woeseiaceae bacterium | reverse complement strand
CTACCAGAATCAGCTGCTGCAGATGAGCGACTACGGGGATATGCCCACAGAATATCGCCAGCTGATCAGACAGGGTGTACTGGAAAGCATGATTCGCGACTCGCTTGTCGAGCAACACGTCAACGAAGCCGGTTTTCGCGTCGACGACAGCCTGGTGACGGACATGATCCAGCGCGCGCCGCAATTCCAGGAAGAGGGCGTCTTCAAGAAAGAGCTTTACTACACCTGGCTTGACCAGACAGCACAGGACGTACGTGCGTTTGAGGCGCAACAGCGGCAGGGAATAAGAATTGGTCAATTGCAACGTGGAATTGGCGCAACTGCTTTCGTAACGCCGTCTGAGTATCGTCGCTACCTGAACCTGTTCGCAGAACAGCGCCAGGTGGCAATCGCCCAATTCGATGTTGCCGCATTGGCCGACACTATTGTTGTGAACGACGAAGACGTTAAGGCGTACTACGACGCGCGTCCGACGGCGTTTACGTCACAGGAGTCAGTCGATTTCGAATTCATTGAAGTGCGCCGTGACCAGATTGCTGCAGAATTCGAAATCAACGAAGAAGAGCTGCAGTCGCATTATCAGGACTCGCTCGGTCGCTTTCAGCAGGACGAACAACGTCAGGCCAGTCACATCCTGATTCTATTTGCAGATGACGAAGCGGCTGCGAATGAGCAGGCCACCGCGTTGACCGCACGCGCGAAGGCTGGCGAACCGTTTGCTGATCTTGCACGCAGCAACTCGGCAGATGGCGGCACCGCTAACCAGGGCGGCGACCTGGGCGTTATTCTCCAGTCGCAAATGCCAGGTGCGCTTGGCGACGCCATATTCTCCATGAGCAAAGGAGAAATACTCGGCCCGGTGCAATCCGAATTTGGTTTTCACGTCATACAGCTGAACGACATTGTTGCCGGCGGCGCCTTGCCGCTGGACCAGGTGCGCGGTGAACTTGAACGAGAACTTCGCGAACGCGCCGCAGACGAGCGCTTTCGTGCTTTGAGTCGGCAAATATCGGACGCGCTGTTTGATGCTGCGGACATGCAGTCGATAGCGACAACCGTAGGCCTTGAGGTACAGACAACCAGTGGCTTCACGCGCTCGGGCGGTGAGCCGTTTGGTGCCAACCAAACCGTCATTGATACCGTATTCGATGTTCGCATCCTCAACGAAGGGCAGATTAGCGACGTCATCGAGATTGACGCGAACCGATCTGTCGCCGTCAGAGTTAGTGAGTATCACGAAGAAGCGCGCATGCCGCTCGAAGAGGTTAGTGAATCTATCGAGTTCACGCAGCAATCCGAGCGTGCCCTCAATATTGTCGAGGATCGGGCGAGACGCCTGCACGAAGCGCTGGAGGAAGGCCGGGATTTCGCCGAAATGGCGTTCGAACTGGAGGCAGAATACACGCCGACTGTCGCGCTTGACCGGGTCAACGCAGAGATTGACCAGGTTTTGCTTGATGCGATATTCCGCGCCAAGAAACCTGCGATTGGCAAGGCACGTGTAGGCAGCACAATTACTTCGGTGGGGGACTTTGCTGTCTTTGTTGTCCACGCCGTTATTCCGGGCAGACCGGAAACCATTCCACTGGCTGATCGGGATTCGCGAAAAGAAGAATTGCGCAATTCGGCAGGGCAGGCCGATTACGGCGCGTTCGTCAGCGAACTGGAACGTCGTGCTGATGTTGTTATTAGCGATGATGCGCTGGCTGAACCAGATTTCCTATAAGGGACTGATGCATGACAAAACTGGAACTTCATTGGCAAATTCTTATTGCCATACTGCTCGCAGGACTTGCGGGGTATTTCGTCAACAGCTTAATCGCTTCCGGAGTTGAAGATCCATCTCTGTTTGGCATCAGCGCCATTGGCTTTTTTGATTACATTGGCTCGCTGTTTCTAAATGCACTAAAAATGATCATCGTGCCGCTCATTTTCTCGTCGATTGTTATGGGCGTGGCGGGAATTGGCTCCGGTGGCAATCTCGGTACGCTTGGCGGACGAACCCTGATGTTTTATGCCGCCACGACCCTGGCAGCGACCTGTATTGGATTGTTGCTCATTAATCTTGTTGGCCCGGGATACGTCAACGGCGAGCCGGCGGGTTACATGCTGGCACTGGATGCAGCCGGAGCGGATATTGCGAAAGTTGCAGAAGGCCGTGGCCCGGGTGACGTTGCTCGTGTTTTCCACAGCATGGTGCCGCCGAACATCGTCCAGGCTGCAGCTGATGGTCAGATGCTCGGCATTATTTTCTTTGCGCTGCTGTTCGGCTATTTCATGACGCATCTCGCGCACGAATTGGCAGAGCCATTGTTCAAGTTTTGGGACAGCGTGTTCCATGTCATGATGAAAATGACGGAATGGATCATGAAGTTCGCGCCCATCGGTGTGTTCGGACTGGTTGCGAAGGTCGTTGCCGAGGCAGGTTTTTCTGCTGTCAGGCCACTTGCCGTGTTTGCTGTCACCGTACTGGTTGCGCTGGCGATTCACATCACGGTGATTCTGCCGTTGTTCCTGCGTTTCGTCGGCAAGGTGCACCCGTACAAAATGTTTCCGGCGATGGCACCGGCAATGTTGACGGCATTCTCCACCTCGTCGTCATCGGCAACGTTGCCCGTCACGATGGAGCGCGTCGAGGAAAACGTCGGCGTGTCGAACAAGATTTCCAGCTTCGTCTTGCCGCTGGGTGCTACCGTCAATATGAATGGTACGGCTCTATATGAATGTGCTGCAGCAATATTCCTGGCGCAGGCTTACGGCCTTGACCTGACCATCGGCATACAGTTTTCGATTGTCTTCATCGCGCTCCTGACGTCTGTGGGTGTTGCAGGTGTGCCTTCGGCGAGCCTGGTCGCAATTGCGATTATTCTCGGCTCTGTCGGGCTACCGGTTGAGGCAATTGGTGTGTTGCTGGTGTTTGATCGAATCCTGGATATGGCACGAACTGCCGTGAACATTTTTGGTGATTCATGTTGCGCGGTAATCGTCGCGCGCCTGGATGGTGAAAAAACCAATATAGGTATCGAGGATAGTTGATACATCGCGCGCTGGGTAAATCGCGCGCCGGGGCGCGCTCCCACAATGCTAAAAAGAACACCGTGGGAGC
>JBLHLN010000318.1:0-3106 GCA_047620565.1 Woeseiaceae bacterium | reverse complement strand
ATGTTCGAGTTCTTGAACATCCTCAAAATCGCCATCGAAATCACGGCCGCCGGAATCGACGCTGAGACCGTCATTCCGGCGAACAGCCCCAGGTATGCATTGGCACCTGCCAACACGACCGCAAGGATGATGCCGAGCAAGATTGCCTTGACGGTAAGTTGTGGTGGAACAGACGGTGAATTCATCGTTGTCTCCGTTTCTTGTTCTTGTTATTTGGAATGGCCGCCGCCCTCTCGATATCCGGTCATTCTAGCTAAACGAAGTGCCGGCCGCACCTGCCTGCAGATCGTCACCACGATTGTGGTACGTTATGCGCCGCAACCGGAGATGACGTATGACCTATATAGTCGTTGTAACTTCCTATGTTCTCGTGCTCCTGGGTATCAGTATTTACAAGAGCCGCAGCGTGAAGTCGGAAGAGGATTTCATGGTTGCCGGACGCAACGTCCCTGTCTATATGCTGGTGGCGACGCTGGTTTGCACATGGATAGGATCCGGCAGTCTGTTTGGCACCGCCGGGCTGACTTTTCGCACCGGCATCTCCGAATTGTGGTTTTCGGCCGGCGCCTGGGTTGGCATCCTGGTTGTTTACATGATCGCGGCGCGCGTCCGTCGCATCGCAGAATATACCCTCACCGACCTGCTGGAAAAGCGCTACAACCAGCTTGCGAAGGTGCTGGGCACCGTTACGATCATCATTGCCTACATGGTGATCGCGGGCTACCAGTTCAAAGGTGGTGGCCGATTCATTGCGATTTTATCTGATGGCAGTATTTCGCCGGAGACCGGAATGCTGATAGCCGCATTCCTCATAGTTGGATTTACGGTTCTGGCCGGTATGGTGTCGATCGTCTCAATAGACATATTCAATGGCACCATCATGCTGCTGGCCATGGTTGTGACATTACCATTTGCTATTTCGTCTCACGGTGGTGTCGACGCCGTCGTAGCCACTATCGCGCAAACGCGGCCTACGCATCTTTCTCTGTTCGGCGGCCACGATTTTTTCTGGATTGTTGGCATTGCGCTGCCAACATTCTTGCTCCTTATGAGTGAAAGCAGCATCTATCAGAAATTTTCGTCGGCAGAAAACGAGAAAGGCGCGAAACAGGCCGTGCTCGGAATGTTTGTTGGCGTTGTAATCGTGGAAATGCTGATGATGCTGATTGCACTGGTTGGCTTTGCGATTTATGCAGATGATCCGCGCTTTTTTCTGGCGGACGGTTCCATCAATCGCGCCATGGCAGAAGAAGTCATTTTGCGCCTTGGTTTCGAACAACTACCGACGATTATCGGCTCGCTACTGCTTGCGGCCGGGGCCGCAATTATCATTTCAACCGGCAACACATTTCTCATGGTGACCTCGACCAATGTTACACGCGACATCTTCCAGGCATTCTTTTACAAGAATGCAAGTTCGTCACAGGTCGTATGGCTGCAGCGAGCCATCATCATCGCAATCGGCGTGCTGGCATACCTGATGATGAGTCAGTTCGAAACAATTCTCGAAATGGCGTTGATTTCCTACACGATGATAGGCGCGTCGCTGGCGCCTGCATTGCTGGCTGCGTTTTTCTGGAAACGAGTCACCAGGGTCGGCGGCGTCGCATCGATTGCATCCGGCATGTTGACGGTGATAGGTATTGCTGTGCTCAACTCAGTGTTCCGAGACAGCGATGGAGCAAGCTTGTTCGGCGTTGGTTTTCCGATGGATACGGACTACATAGCAATTCCGGCAGTTATTGTCTCGGTAACCACCCTGGTCGTAGTTAGCCTTTTGACGCCGAAACCGGCTGACAGCGACTGGCAGGATTTTATTGAGGATTAGCATCGACGACTAAATGCTAGTCTGATGTGGCGGGGTCTTCCTCGCTTTCTTCGTTCTTCTTGATGACGAAGATCTTCGACATCAGGATGCCTATTTCAAAGAGCAGGTAAACAGGCACGGCCAGCAAAGTCTGGCTAATGAAATCGGGTGGCGTCAGAAACATGCCGAGCACGAAAGCCAGCAGGAAAACATAGGGTCGCGCTTTGCCAAGTTTCTGCGGTGTCGTTAAGCCGGTCCAGACAACAAGCACCGTTGCAACCGGTACTTCAAACGCGATACCAAAGGCAAGAATAATCGTGGTGATGAAATCCAGGAATTGAGCAATGTCCGGCTGTACTTCGACGGTATCCGGCGCGATTGCAGTGAAGAAACCGAATATGAGCGGGAAGACAACGAAGTACGCGAATGCGATGCCGGCATAAAAAAGAACAATGCTCGAGCCAAGCAATGGCATCGCGAAACGTTTTTCTTTCAGGTACAGCCCCGGCGCCACAAAAGCCCAGACCTGGTAAAGAACAACTGGCATGGCGGTGAAAAGCGCTGCATAAAAGGTAGTCTTGAAGGGCGTCAAAAGCGGCGATGCAACCTGCGTCGCAATCATTTTCTCGCCGGGCAATACTGCCAGCAAAGGCCTTGCAACGAGTTCAAAAATCTCGGCTGCCCAGGGTAGCATTGCAACGAACACAACAACGACTGCGGCGGCAATCTTAAGCAATCTGCCGCGGAGTTCGATCAGGTGAGAAAGAAGCGTGCCTTCAGCAAGGTCGTCGGAGCTGTCGTCCGTATTATTTTCTTCTGCAGTGCTCACGAAACTTTTTCAGAATCTGTCTCTGGCTCGGCATCAATTTCCGCGGCTTGCTTATCTTCGGACAGGTCTTCGGACAGGTCCGCGCTTTTCGCGGCGAGGTCATCGTCATCGTCGTACAGGTCAATGTCGCTATCCCCCACCCCGGTGCCCTTATCGCTCGAATCGTGTGCAGGAGAAAAATCATCGTCCTCACGCGGGGGCGTGTAGGTAGGTTGAGTCGAAGGCTCGCGGGACGTTGGTGTTGAAGAGATGTTCAGGTCTTTCTCGATGTTTAGTTCATCTTCAAGCTGACGCTTCATAACGCGAGTCATGCGACGCGCCTGTCCAAGCCATCCACCGATCTGATTTGCCACGCGTGGCAGGCGTTCCGGACCAAGAACAATCAGTCCGATCAGAGCCAAAATTATCAGCTCGGAAAAGCCGATGCCGGACACGACGGAATCCCTGCTTAACTGCGGTTTTCTTTGCTG
>JBLHLN010000317.1:0-3114 GCA_047620565.1 Woeseiaceae bacterium | reverse complement strand
GGAAAGGTCTTTGGTCTAAACCTTCTTAATTTATATCAAGAAGTTATCGGCTACACCTCACAAAACACATTTATATGTTTTGCGAAAGTAACTCGTGATTGCAGGAACGGCTTAATGGGAGCCACCCCTGTTTCGTGGGAGCGGCTTTAGCCGCGAATCCATCCCTTCCAGTTGTGATTGCAGCCGGTTCGAAAGCAAAAGAATTCGCGGCTAAAGCCGCTCCTACAAAGCCCCTTTAAGACGATTAAAAACCCAGATCGTCAATGAAGCGGTGCCAACGAATGATCGCCGGCAGAAACCAGGGAGTTCCCGTATACAGCGGCCTGGACTTAAACGGCAGATCGTCGAATGCGCAGGCGCCCTCTTCCACTTGACCGAGCATCTTGTGGCCAACTTTTGTACCAAAATAACTCGAGCGCGCAACACCTGATCCGCAATAACCCATCGCATAGAATAAATCGTCGTGCTGCCCGAGATGCGGCACGTGATCGAACGAGTATGCGACCAGGCCCGACCATGAGTGCGTAATCTGCGTATTTTTCAGCTGCGGAAATACTTCCAGCATTGATTGCCGCATGAGTTCGGCGTTTCTTACCGGCTTGTCCGACGACGTAGCGCGACCGCCAAAAAGAATTCTTTTGCCGTCGGGAGACGGTCTGTAATAAGCCTGGATTCGCCGGCTGTCGCCGTACATGCGCTGAGTTGGCATTAGCTCCCGCATCAATGTTGAATCGAGGGGTTCCGTGGCAATTAACGAACTACGGATTGGTATGAGCCGGCGTCGAAACCACTGCGACACTTTCTTTGTATAAGCATTGGTGCATATTGCGACCTGCCCGGCATTGACAATGCCCTGCGTCGTCACTACAGCAAAACCGTTGGCATCGCGATTGACGTTAATAACTTCCGTATTCGTCGCAACAATACCGCCCGCATCCCGCACCACTCTCACGAGGCCGTCATGGTATTTCCCGGGGTGCAGACCGCCATCAATTTCGTAGCGAATGCCACCGTGAAACCGGTCTGTACCAATTTCCTCGCGAACGCGATGTTTTGGCAACGCTTCTGCCTCGACGCCGGTATGTTCTACCAGCGGTCCAAGTTCACGCGACATAGCATCATAATGCGCCGTGCTTGATGCGCAACGAAAGCGGCCGCTCTGTCGAAAATCACATTCGATTTTCTCAGTCGTTATCAATTCCCTGACGAAATCGACGAAGCCAATACTCTCACGCAATAAAGCGTGTGTACGCTCCTTGCCGTAGTGTGCCGTCAAACCTGCGATGCCAAGCTTGTGGAAACTTGGACCCAGCATGCCACCGTTGCGTGTGCTGGCACCGATTCCCAGCTGACCCGCCTCGCAGACCAGAACGGACTTGCCGGCGTTCGCCAGCACCCTCGCCGTCGTCAGGCCACTGAAGCCACCGCCAACAATTAGCGCATCGACCTGTGAGGGCAATTCGGATGGCACCTCATCCGGTCGCGGCGCTTCGTCCCACCAGTAGGGTGCAGCGTTCATGTTGGCGAAAACGTCGCTCATTTGTTACCTGCGAATCAGTGTCCCGCCGCATTATGAGGGGAAATGCCCGCAGGCGCACATGCTATGCTCTGCGTTGATTCCGGACCCACAAGAATAAGAATGGACGACTACGGATTTCTCTCCATTGTTCCCCCGATTCTGACGATCATCGTCGCGCTCTATAGCAAGAACGTCATCATTGCTTTGATTGTCGGCATCCTCAGCGGCTCGCTAATCATTACTGGCTTTCAACCATTTGACGCACTGTTGGACGCCGTCGAAAACCAGGTCCTTGCGGAGTTTACCAACGGCACTCAATCACAGGTGCTCATCACGATGATGGTAATCGGTGGCTTCGTAAAATTGCTGGAAGTGTCCGGAGGTGCTAAAGCATTTGCGCTGAAAATGCTGAAAATCGTATCCACCCGAGCCAAAGCACAGACCCTGGCCTGGATGTCCGGTCTGGCGATCTTCTTTACCGACTCTGGCAACAGCCTGATTATTGGTCCGCTATACCGCTCGGTTTTCGATGAATTCAAACTCTGCCGTGAAAAACTTGCCTACATTCTGGATACAACCTCATCGCCTATTAGCATTCTGATTCCTTTCATTGGCTGGGGCGCCTACATCATGTCACTGATCGAAAGGTCCTATGCAGAAGTCGGTCTGACAGAAAACGAATTCACGGTGTTAATCAAAGTCATTCCGTACCAGTTTTATGCGTTCCTTGCGCTACTCACCGTCCCCATCGTTGTCATGACCGGCAAAGACTATGGGCCAATGCAAAAAGTTCAGGCAGCCTATAACGAGACCAATCGTTACCGCGGCGCCGCAGGCAGCGGCGCGACAGGAGATGTGTCGGCGGACGAGGATACGCCGGTCGGCATGTTTCTGTATCCGCTCGGCGTAATGTTGACCCTGGTAGCTGTGTTGATTGCCTGGCATGCCACGCACGACGGTATTACGGGTGCGCACATTCGTTCGACCCTGATCATTTCCTACCTGTCCGCCTCACTCACCTGCATGGAGATGATGCGCCGCCACCAGTCACGCGGCTACGTGGAAATGCTGGGTGACTGGGTCAAGGGTGCGGAGAGTCTCGTTTATGTGTCGATCGTCCTGGTACTGGCCTGGTCCTTAAGCTCGGTAACCAGCGATATTCATACTGCCGACTACCTGGCCTCGTTGATCAGCGGTTCGGTCTCGCCAATCTACTTCCCGATGCTTGTCTTCGTTCTCGGTGCCATCATTTCCCTGTCGACAGGTTCCTCGTACGGAACATTCGCTATCCTGATGGCTATTGCGGTGCCAATTGGCTTTGATCTGGGCGCATCGATGTATCTCACCATTGCAGCAGTGTTGAGCGGCGGCCTGTTTGGCGATCATTGCTCTCCAATCTCCGATACCACGGTACTTGCCTCAGTCGGCGCCGACTGCAATCACCTCAGTCATGTCATTACCCAGGTTGGCTATGCCGTTTTGACCGGCGTCGTGACCATCATTGCCTTTGGACTTGCCGGAATTTACGAAACCCCGTACGTTCTTTTCGTCGCAATTGCCATTTTGTTTGTCAGTATGACAACAGCGATGAAGCT
>JBLHLN010000316.1:0-3127 GCA_047620565.1 Woeseiaceae bacterium | reverse complement strand
TCGTCTCCGGCCCCGGCGATGACGGCAAGATCATTGTCTACAACTCCGGCACATCTTCAGTTCGCGAGGGTGACGAACTCGAAGGCTGCGTCGGCGAAGGCGCCGGAGATGAACGTACCGCATTGTTCCGCATCGACGTAATCGAGATCCCCGTCGACGATCCGTCCAGGTCACGCATCGTCTCCAGCCCCGCCGTGTTTGCCGATCCGGAGACGGGCAGGCTGGCCGGCTTGTGGCAGGGCGGCGACCACGGCGATGACACGCAGGAAACCAGCGTGACCAATCAGTGCCACGACATCACCGTGTTTCCTGAAGGCGGCATTGCCGGCGGCGCGTGTTCGGGCAATGGCATCATCTTTGATATCTCCGATCCGCTGAACCCGACACGAATGGACGAAGTCGTGGACAAGGGGTTTGCCTACTGGCATTCAGCGACATTCAATAATGACGGCACCAAAGTTATTTTCACGGACGAGTGGGGCGGCGGCTCGCGACCGCGATGTCGGACTTTCGATCCGAAAGAATGGGGTGCCGATGCTATATATGACATCGTCGATGGCCAGCTCGAATTCCGCAGCTATTACAAATTGCCTGCGCCACAGCTGGAGCAGGAAAACTGCGTTGCGCACAACGGTTCCGTCGTGCCGGTTCCCGGACGCGACATCTTTGCCCAGGCCTGGTACCAGGGCGGTTTGTCACTGGTTGATTTCACCGATTCGGCCAACCCGATCGAGATTGCCTACTTCGACCGCGGTCCAATCCACGAGGAGCACCTTATCCTCGGCGGCTACTGGTCCACTTACTGGTACAAGAACAGGATTTACGGCACAGAGATCGCGCGCGGACTCGACGTGCTGGGCCTGGTGCCGAGCGAATACCTTTCAGAAAACGAGGTTGCAGCTGCAGCACTTGCCGACCAGGGTGAGTCGTTCAATCCGCAACAGCAATTCGAGGTGACGTGGCCTGCAGTACCGGTAGTGGCGCGTGCTTATATCGATCAACTGAATCGCAGCGACGCCTTGTCAGATATGGCGAACGCCGACTTGAGCGCGGCGCTGGATCGCGCTGATTCGCGACTGGAATCTGGCGATCGTGATGCCGAGCTGGCCAAGAATCTCGAAATGTTGTCGATGTCGCTGAATGAGATAGGTGGCAATGCAGCCGAAAGCAAACGGCGTATGGCGCTGGCAGAAACTTTGGGCGGGATTGCTGATAGTTTGCGCTAGCGGCAGGCGGGTAGTGAAAAACGGGCCCGGCACCGCTTCAACAGCGGTGGCGGGTCTGTTGACAAAAAGTCCTCTCCGGAAAAGTCGTCACAGAAATGTCTGACTTCGAATTTATCTCGGTTTTCGTCGCTATTGTTATCGGCTTTGGCGCGACCCATCTGCTTGGCGGCCTCGGCCGCGCCTATCATTTTCGACGCGTGAACAAAATGGATGCCGTGCACGTGGCGTGGACGATAGCAGTCTTTTTTGTGCTGGTGCTGAACTGGTGGGTGTTCATGCTTTGGCGAGACATCGACGAGTGGACTTTTTCCTTATTCTTCACGGTTATAATGTGGACCACCTCCATGTACGTGTTGGCGCTGGCACTGTACCCGCCGAACTTGCCCGAGGATGTGAATTACCGGGAAATGTTCGAGTCCAATCGGACCTGGTTTCTCTCAACCTGGACCATCATGTGTGTGCTGGACCTGTTGGTTACTGCGATGCGCGAAAACGGGCTGCCAGACACGAATTATATTGCTTTCATTGTCCACTTCGGGGTTATTTCTGCGATCGGTATCGGTGTTAAAAAGCGGGCCTATGACCTGGTGGCCGCGTGGTACATCGCCATCATCATGGCGTTGTGGAGCTTCGGCGTACGCGGAACACTTTTCTAAATATGTCGGTACGGTTCGTGAGTGTAATACTTGGGTTCGGCATCGAACCTGATATGCACCCAGTACACGCCAAGACCTGACGTGCTGAGCCAGACAGGCTGTGCACTGAGCCGTCGCTCGAGTGTTGCGCCAACCATTTTCCAAAGCTGGTGCTGCTGGTCCTGCGGTGCCAGTCGCGCGAATGTGGAGAGTTGCGAATAGGCGGATTGTGATCCGCGCAGGCAAGGCACGACCAGTGTTGCATCACCACCAAGATTGGCAAACTCGATTACCGATTCGCCAGCGGTTGTCATAACGAACTGGTTCGCGAAGGCCTGTTGATCAGTATTAATGTTAGTGAGTTGTGGGCTGTCTACCAGCACGAATTCGAACTCGTCGCCGGTTGTTGCGTTGGTGATCGGTGGGGTCTCCCAAAAATAGGCGGGGAAGGGCGCGTCGTTCAGAAGGGACATGAAGAAGGTGCGAAATGACTGATCGGTTTGCCACCGATTCGTGACAGTCGACCAGGAGAGCGGTGTGTCATCACTGAGTATGCGGAACTGGAGTACGCGACCATCATTCAGTTGTGTTTTTTCAGCGTTGTATTGACCCATCATTACGTTTCATTCAATTTACCGCTTACAGATCCAGGCGCAATCCTTCTGATGCGACGTTAAATCCCTCACTAAGTACATGTTGATGCTGTTCGCTGTCGGGATTCAATAGCGGATTCGAATGGTTCATATGGATGAACCACACTTTGCTGCGCTCCTCGCGAGACAGTTCTTTCAACAGCCCCATAGACTCCGTAACCAGCGGGTGTGGAAATTTCGACGCGTCGCGTCCGGGCAGTTCCCCGGCGGAATAGAAGCTGGCATCGACCAATGCGTAGTCAACCGATTTCACAACCTCGGCTATGTCGCGTTCCCAAAGCTCCCACTTATTGATATCCGGGATAAATATCGCGGATTTGTTCGGCCCATCGATTCGATAGCCGACGGTTTCGGAATATTCATCGCGGTGTGGCACCAGCATTGGGGTAATCCTGAAGCTGGCGACTGTTGTTGCCGTATCCTCCTGCAGCGGTTGCAGACTGATGTTTTCGAAATTAACGAGCTGACTCCATGGGCCATTGGTTCTTAAGAATTCTGCCATCCTCGGCATTGCGAAAACCGGCACATTCGACGCACCCATGACCTCATGTCCGAAAAACATCAGTCCCACATAGTGACCGATATGTGCGTGTGTCAGAAAAACGCCTGTGAG
>JBLHLN010000315.1:0-3131 GCA_047620565.1 Woeseiaceae bacterium | reverse complement strand
AAGCATGGTCAAAGCGATCAACCAGGTTGGCCAGGCGATGGGTATTGAGACTATTGCCGAACGAGTTGAGAGCAAGGAAGTCCTTGATAAACTTAGTGAATTAGGCGTGGAGTTCGCCCAGGGTTATTATATCGCCCGGCCCACTTCGGTGCAGACTTTCGAGCCGTGGGCTGATCAGGATATTGCCTCGCAATTGGCCTGACAACTGGCCGGAAAATCATTCTGACAATTGCTCTGCGGACTGCTGTGCGCTGATACGGTACACTGAACCTTGCTTTGCAACCTGAAAATCAAGAATGCCGACAAAAGGCACAAACAACACAGTCGAGTCCCAAACGTTACTCTCATCCGACGATGCAAAGCCATTCGTAGTTCTTAACGAGGCTGCAGAATTTCCAATTTTGCTTGTTTGCGATCACGCGAGTCGGCGCATTCCGGGATCACTTGGTTCTATGGGACTGGACCCCGTTGCACGCCGTTGTCATCTGGCCTCAGATATTGGTGCTGGCGCCCTAACTGAACAACTTGCTGAGTCGCTCAGCGTTACGGCTGTGCTCTGCCAGTATTCGCGGCTGGTCGTCGACTGCAACAGGCAGTTGATGGATCCGGGCGCATTTCTCGAATTTGGCGACGGCGTCGTCATATCGGGGAACAGGAATCTGCTTGCGGCTGACAAGGCAAAGCGAGCTGACGAAATTTACTGGCCTTATCACCAGGCAATAGATTCTCAGGTAAAGCGGCTGCAATCTGCCGACAAGCAACCGATATTCGTTTCAATTCACAGTTTCACGCCCGTTCTAAATGGTGACTCGCGCTCCTGGGAGATGGGTGTTCTTTGGGATACCGACAGGACAACAGCGGAGATATTTGTTCACGACCTTCGGCAGGCAGGCTACCTGGTTGGCGATAACGAGCCGTATTCCGGCAAAGCACCGCAGGATTTCACCATTGACTACCACGCGGAATCGATCGCCTTACCGCACGTTGGTATTGAAATCCGTCAGGACCTTATTGACGACGTTGAAGGTGTAGCGACGATTGCCGCAGTAATGCACAAGATTATTGAATCGCTTCCGGCGCGCGTCAGGCCAACCAACATTGAATCCAGGAAGCCACAGAAATCAGCGTGACACATCGTGCTAAGTTTAGATGACAAGAGAGTAGTTTAGTGACCAGAAATCAACCCGAATTTACGCTGGGCATCGAAGAAGAATATCTTCTAGTCGACAAAGAGACGCGCGGCCTGGTGATCGATCCGCCAAAAACTTTGTTGAGTGAATGCGAGGAATTGCTCGGCGGTCAGGTAACCAGTGAGTTACTGCTTTCGCAAATCGAAGTGGGGACCAAAGTTTGCAAGAACGTCCAGGAAGCTCGCGAAGATCTTGCCCGGCTCAGACGCTGCATTATTGAGGTTACCGGGAGACACGGCATTGCGCCGATCGCCGCGTCAACCCATCCATTCAGTCGGTGGACTGAACAAAAACATACGCCCAAGGAACGATACGATTCGTTGACTGCTGAAATGCAGGCGGCGGCACGACGCCTGGTTATATGTGGAATGCATGTTCACGTGGGCATTAATGACGATGCACTGCGAATCGACCTCATGAATCAGATGGCCTATTTCCTGCCGCATCTGCTGGCGCTGTCGTGTTCGTCGCCATTTTGGGAGGGGCAGGATACAGGTCTTAAGAGTTATCGCCTGACGATATTCGACGCATTGCCGCGCACCGGTTTGCCGGAAAAATTTCAAAGCTATGCAGAGTTTGAGCGGCATGTCGATATCATGATCAAAGCCGGGCTTATCGAGGATTCGAGCAAAATCTGGTGGGACCTGCGGCCGAGCGCGAAATTTCCGACGCTGGAAACACGTGTTATGGATGTGTGTACAAGGCTTGACGATGCAATTGCACTCACGGCGTTGCTCGTTTGTATTTTGCGCATGCTTTACCGACTTCGACTGGGGAATCAGCGTTGGCGCACTTACACCCGCATGTTGGTCAACGAAAACCGTTGGCGAGCGATGCGCTACAGCTTTGATGGTGGCCTCATCGATTTCGCCAAGGGCAGCATTGTGTCGTTCGCAGAGTTGCTCGATGAAATTCTTGCACTGACGTCTGACGATGCGGAAGCATTGGGATGCGAAGCCGAAATTGCCTCGGTTCGTGACATCATGAGTCGTGGAACGAGTGCACATCGTCAATTGAAAGCTCATGAGCTGGCAGTAGCGGCCGGCGGCAGCCAGGAGGATGCTCTTATTGCCGTCGTCGATACCCTGATCGAGGACACCGCCGAGGGCCTGTAACCCTTGTAAAGCCTCGGTTTTCAGCCAAAAGCGTGAATTGCCGCGTGTTTCGCTAAATGGGAATGCGGCATATGTCGCATCAAAAATTGTGCACTGCAGCTACGATCACGGGATGTGCGTCCTAGCTACCTATAGTCATCCCGGAGCGGAATTGTGATCGAGGGTCTCGGCCTCGTCATTCCAACTGGTTTTGGTCTGGCGGCGGTACTTTACCTGTGGCTGGCGGTGCGGGTCTCGCGCGCATCCACCGAATCATCGAACAACACCATCAGCTACTTCCTGTTCCTGATAGGCACGATGATCGCGGGCAGCGCATTCACATGCGGCGCAACTGACGCCAATATTTACGGTATCGGACGTACGCTTACTTTCTTTAGCGCCGGGTTTCTGCCGGTCGTGCTATATGCGATCTACCGCAATTTCACCATCGGCCGATCGCCGCTACTACTGCTGATCGCGTTGTCTGTGATCCCGGTTATATCGACCGTACTGGCCATGACGAATCCGTTGCATCACCTGATCTGGAATTTAGTAGAAACAGATGGTGTCGCGAGAATTACTGATGCCAACGAACACATCTGGTTCAACCGGGTTCATGCACCCTTCGCCTATGGTTTGTTTGGCTATTCGATTATCGCACTGGCAGGGCGCCTGCCGACGATCGCTCGCGCGCATCGCACGAAAGTTATCTTGTTGCTTATTTGCGCGGTGTTGCCATTCACTGTCAGCATTGCCAACACTATATTGAAAATCGGACCACCGTCATTTCCGTTCACCTCGCTTACGCTGGTGTTGTT
The DNA here is from genome assembly GCA_047620565.1 of Woeseiaceae bacterium. Lineage (GTDB taxonomy): Bacteria > Pseudomonadota > Gammaproteobacteria > Steroidobacterales > Woeseiaceae > SZUA-117. Next base: position 29 of record JBLHLN010000315.1, on the reverse strand, counting down.
GTTGCCACTGTATTGGTGGGCAAGCCTGA
>JBLHLN010000314.1:0-3138 GCA_047620565.1 Woeseiaceae bacterium | reverse complement strand
ATCTGCGTACAAACCGGCCAAAAGCACTGCTGACTTGACCTGCGCGCTCGCAATCGGCAATTCGTAATCGATCGCTTGCAGTGCGTTTGTTCCGTGAATTTGTAGTGGCGGCTTGCCGTCGAGACTGTCGATTCTTGCGCCCATTGCCGTCAGCGGCTTGATGATTCGCCCCATCGGACGACCGGTTAACGATCCGTCACCTGTTAATACGCAGTCGAATGGCTGGCCGCTCATGAGCCCGGCCATTAATCGCATCGCTGTGCCGGAGTTGCCGAGATCCAGGTTGGCAGCAGGCGCTTTCAAACCCTGTAGACCAACGCCTTCGACCAACATATCGGTCGCACCTGGCTGTTGAATTTCAACCCCGAGTGCTCGCATTGCCGCCAATGTGGCCAGACAATCCTCACCTGCGAGGAAACCACTGACCGTCGTACGGCCCTCCGCAATGCTGCCGAGCATTAACGCTCGATGCGAAACCGATTTGTCACCGGGTACGGTGACGGAGGCATCGCGAACACTGGATGGAGTAACCTGGAAGTCCATGCAGAAAGCCTGTCAACCAATCGCCTTGGGATAAGCGCCCAATACTCTAAATAATGAACTGTTTTTCTCAAGGTTCGCCAAAGCGTCTGATACAGGCGATTCTTCCGCGTGGCCTTCAATGTCAATAAAGAACACGTAGTCCCACTTCTTGCGCTGTGACGGACGAGATTCGATTCGGGTCATACTGACGCCCTGCTCTGCCAACGGCAGCAACAAATGGTGTAGCACTCCAGCTCCGCCGGCGGTATCGCTGGTCGATACCAGAATGGTCGTCTTGTCCTTGCCGCTGGCCGCAAGCAGTTTCCGGCCAACCACCAGGAATCGCGTCGCGTTGTCTGGACGGTCCTCAATGTTATTGACCATGATCTTGAGTTCGTAAACGTCGGCAGCGACTTCCGGGCCAATTGCCGCTGTGCCGTCTTCATCGCGTGCGCGTCGCGCGCCGGCCGCATTACTCGACATACCGATAAGTCCCACCTGCGGCAAATACTCCCGCAACCAGCCACGGCATTGCGCCAATGACTGTTCATGCGCACAAATACGCTCGATATTCTCGAGCCCCTGCATCTTTCCCATGAGGTGTTGTTCGATCTTGAGTTCGATCTCACCCGCGATTTTCAAGGGTGACGTAAGAAACATATCCAGAGTGTTATTGACGGAGCCCTCTGTCGAATTCTCTATCGGGACAACGCCGAAATCTGCTGCACCGCATTCGACTTCCTGAAATACCTCGTCAATCGTATGGAATGGCAACGCCCGGACTGAATGTCCAAAATGTTTGAATACGGCGGTTTGCGTAAAAGTACCTTCCGGACCAAGAAAGCCGATTTTCAGCGGTTCCTGCTGGGCGAGACATGCCGACATGATCTCGCGAAATAGCCGCAACATTTCTTCGTCGCTCATCGGGCCGTCATTGCGCTCGAGAACATTGCGCAAGACCTCTGCTTCACGCTCAGGGCGGTAATAATCGACGGCCGAGGCGAGCTTACCCTTGGCAACGCCCACCTCTTGCGCGATTTTCGCGCGCTCATTAATTAGCGTCTGAATACGCTCATCGACGTCGTTGATACGATTGCGGATCTCCGCGAGATCCAGGGCCTTGTTTTCTTTGCCCGAGCCAGCCATGCCTTACCTGTACCGAAAACCCAATGGAATCCTGAGGTTATACAGGCTTACCGAGATTTCGCAACGTCAGCACACCTTCTATAGAGCCGATTTCATCGATGAGTTCCTGTGAAGGCTCTCCATTGACGTCAACAATCGTGTATGCGAACTCGCCGACTGACTTATTCAGCAAGTCCTCAATATTCAGACCTGCATTCGCAATGCAGGTGGATACCTGCCCCACCATGTTGGGCACATTGGCATTGGCGAGCGTGATTCGCCATGCATCGAGTCGCGGCAATTGGGCTTCCGGAAAATTGACTGAGTGCCGAATATTGCCGTTCTCCAGGTAATCCCTGACGTTTTCCGCCACCATGATCGCGCAATTTTCCTCTGCCTCGGCTGTCGATGCACCCAAGTGAGGCAATGCGACTGCTTTCGGGTGTGCGATTAATTCGGGTGTCGGAAAATCACTTACGTAGGCGTGCAATTTGCCGCTATCGAGTGCCGCGATAGCGGCCAAGTCGTCTACAACACCACCGCGTGCGAAGTTAACCAGGACACCGCCGTCCTGCATTAGTGCGATGCGATCCGTATCCACCATATTTCGCGTCGCATCCAATAGCGGCACATGCAATGTTACAAAGTTTGCGTGCTGGAATAACTCATCCAGAGTTTCCACGCGCTTGACACCGGACGACAGCTGCCAGGCGTTGTGTACTGTAATGGCTGGGTCAAAACCGATGACGGTCATGCCCAGCGCAAGCGCTGCGTTTGCAATTTCAACACCGATCGCACCTAAACCAATCACGCCCAGCGTCTTGCCCGGCAGTTCAAAGCCCACAAATTGTTTCTTGCCAGCTTCTACGGCTTTATTAAGTGCATCACCTGTTTCGTCCAGTGTTGCGACGTAGTCACTGGCGCCACAAAGATTGCGAGCACCAATAAGCATCCCCGCGATCACGAGTTCCTTAACCGCATTTGCGTTTGCTCCCGGCGCATTAAAAACCGGAACGCCACGAGCGTTCATCACGTCGATAGGAATATTGTTGGTGCCAGCACCAGCACGCCCGACCGCGGCCACTGTTTCCGGAATATCCATCTCATGCATGTTGTGCGAGCGCAATAAAATAGCGTCTGGATGAGCAATTTCCGATGCGGTTTCGTACCGCTCTCGAGGCAGCCGCCGCAATCCTTCGACGGCGATATTATTGAGTGTCAGTATTTTAAACATTTTCCTATCCGTGAGTCCGTTCGAACTCAGCCATAAATGTAATTAACGCATCCACAGCTTCTTCGCTGACGGCGTTGTAAATTGATGCGCGCATGCCGCCGACGGAGCGGTGACCTTTTAGATTCGTCAAATCTGCGGCTTTGCTTTGCTCCAGAAATGCCGCATCCAGTGCGCTGTCTGCGAGAATGAACGGAACGTTCATCCTGGAGCGGCAGTCTTTCGCAACAGGGTTGGTGTAGAAGGCCGAATCGTCGATC
>JBLHLN010000313.1:0-3146 GCA_047620565.1 Woeseiaceae bacterium | reverse complement strand
CGGGCCAGCAGGTTCCTGCTTTGGCATACCAAGGTCGCAATTACGCGATTAACCGGCAGAATCGGGTAGATACGTTTATGGAAAATCGCACCGCCAACAAATCGTTGTCACCTGCCATTACAGTCGTCATATGCACGCACAATCGTGCAGAACTTCTGCAGAAAGCAATCCAAAGCCTGGTCGACCAGGATTGTGCCCAGGACGAATTCGAAGTTCTGGTCGTTGACAATGGATCGACCGACAATACAAGAGAAGTTGTAGAACGGTTCAGCGTCGTCGGCAACATACGTTACCTGGCGGAACCTGAAATTGGCTTATGCATCGCTCGAAATACAGGTTGGCGAAATGCGAGAGGCGAATACGTGGCCTACCTTGACGACGATGCGATTGCCGCCCCCTGCTGGATCGCGTCGATCGCCCGGGCGTTTTCCAGACACTCCAATGCCGGCACGGTTGGTGGCCGCGTCGAGCCGATTTGGGAGGACGCGCGTCCGGACTGGTTATCCAACGAATTGGCCCTGGGTCTGACGATTGTGGACTGGTCAGAGCATGAGCGGATCATTCCCGATATCAATTGCGAATGGCTCGTTGGCGCCAATATGGCTATGCCGAAAAGTGTGTTGGACAAAGTTGGCGGCTTCCATCCCAAGCTGGACCGGGTCGGCAAAAATATGCTCTCGGGTGGTGATGTGTTTTTGCAAAAACAGATAATGGAGCTCGGCTATGACTGCGTCTACGTTCCGCAAATGGCCGTCCGGCACCTGGTGATGAAATCACGGCTGGACCAGAACTGGTTCCGGCGTCGTTACTACTGGCAAGGGATTTCAGACGGCGTCATGCGTCTGATCGAAAATGATTTTACACCGCTGGAACGCCTCGGCATGGCGTTGCGAGCTGCAGGCAAGCTGATTTTCTCGCCCGACAAACTTTTCTGCCTGCTCTTCTCAACGCAGAATCCCGCACGATTTACCACCAAGTGTTTCGCGCTCATCCAAGTTGGTCAGATTGCAGCGCTTCTGGGCGCCACGAGCAGTTAGACATGTCAATCCGGATTCGGCTGCTGCAAACCATTTATCCGCACTGGGGTGCTCATACCGGCATACACCAATTTGTGCAACATCTGGACAAGCAGCAATTTCGCACAGATACGCGTCGCCATGCCGACGGTAATTCCGATCGGCAGTGGCCGAATGGCAACAAGTGGTACGGCCGCAGCGACTTCGCGGCGGAGATGAAATCAATCCCTGGCTGTATGTTCAATTCCACGCAAATCCTGCATTACCTTGACGGCGAACATACGGTGCATTACCTGCCCGCCTGGCTCAGGAAATTTCGGTTTTCGCGGGCACGTACGGTTGCAACTTTTCATCAGCCGGCCCGAATGCTCGAAAAACTGGTCAATCCTGAAGTCATCGAAAATCTGCATCATGTCAATCTGGTATCGCCTTGCCAGCTGGACTTTTTTCGACAATTTCTGCCCGCTGATCGAATAACCGTCATTCTCCACGGAATTGATACAGCGTTCTTCAAGCCTGCGCCGCGCGTTCGGAGTACTGATGTGTTTCGCGTTGTAACAGTCGGCCACTGGCTGCGGGACTGGACAGCGATTGACAAGGTCGCGATGAAACTGCGGGACGAAGCCGACGTTGAGTTTCACGTCGTGACGAATAGAGACACGCAAATGCAGGCGTCAAAAAACGTCACTTATCACCGCAATATTTCTGACCAAGGTCTCCGCTCGCTATATCAGCAATGTGACGTTTTGTTCTTACCGCTAACGCATTCGACCGCAAACAATTCAATACTTGAAGGCATTGCCTGTGGGCTGCCGGTGATCTCAACCAGCATGGAGTCTGTCAACACATATCTTCCAAACAATGAAGCACTATTATTTGAGGACAATCCTCCGGACCAGCTTGCCGACGCAATTCTGTATTTGAAAGACAGGCCGGAAATTCGCGCCAAAATGGGGCGGCAGGCACGACAGCGTGCGGAGGAACTAAGCTGGCAAAATATCGCCCGGGAATTCGAAAGTCTATACACCGGATTGCAGGCCGCCCGGTGACTGTACATTACGCCGAACCCGACCTGCAGGTCGTTGACTACGAGGCTTACGTCCTTGACCCGGAGATCCTGGATCGCGCGACCGGCGAGCCATTGGTGCTGCGCGGACCGCGGCCCAGGGCACCGCTGGTACCGGGCAGCTATTTCGTATGCCTTGGTGCCGCCCAGACTTTCGGTCGTTTTTGTCAAAAACCATTCCCGGCATTGCTCTCGGAGCGTCTCGACATTCCCTGTCTGAACCTGGGACGAGGTGGCGCCGGGCCGTCGTTTTTCTCGGAGGAAAACGACGGGCTCATGCAGTATCTCGCCGATGCGCGCTTTGTGATCGTACAAGTGATGGCAGGACGGTCGGAAAGCAACTCGTTATTCCGCAGCAAGGGCCTGGGGTCCTTAACGCGAGTCTCGGATGGCACGGAAATCGGCTGCGATGACGCTTTCGCAGAGATCCTCGCCGGCTATGATTTTGACACCGTGAAACGCATAGTCGAAGAAACTCGCCACAACTGGATCGAAAGCTACCAACGGCTCCTGGGAAATATCCCGGTTCCCAAGGTCCTGCTGTGGTTCTCGACAAGAACGCCCGAGTACGCTGAGGGCTACAACGACGTCTATGAACTATTCGGAGAATTTCCGCAGCTGGTCGATCGTGCAATGGTCGATCATGTTCGAAGCAAATGCGATTCCTACGTCGAGCTTGTATCGCGGCGAGGTATGCCTCATCAATTAGTCAGCCGCTTCAGCGGCCAGCCTGTGACAGTCCGTGATCCCTGGGCCGGCGAATGGACCGAGGATTGGTACTACGGTTCACCCGAAATGCATGAGGACGCAACCAGCGCCCTTGAGAAGCCCTGCAAGTCCATCGCGGCGCACTATCGGGCGAATCGCTCGATCCGGCGCGAGCGCAGCCCAAGGCCCTTTGTCGTACTGGGCAAAGCCCGCTGCGGATCCACACACCTGCTGGGCCTCTTGAATTCCCATCCGGGTGTACTGGGCTTCGGCGAATTGTTCCGCGATGACCAGATGATTGGTTGGGACCTGCAGCCCTACGACACAGAGCAGCAGTCGCCGGCACAGGTCGAGAA
>JBLHLN010000312.1:0-3155 GCA_047620565.1 Woeseiaceae bacterium | reverse complement strand
TTACCTGAAGCACCACGTTTGCCTAAAACACTTAAATCAGTGGAATCAGCGTCGTTTCCGCGTCCTCCGAAGAGTTTATCGAATCCCACAGCCGCCCATATCAAAGGACCCGCGTAGGCAATAGTCAGCACTCCGCACAGCGCGCAGATCATGGCTGGAATAGGATCCATTATGGGATTTTGAAGAATTGGTTTTGTGCTGCCGATAGAAAATATCGAATAGGAACTTGTCCGACACGGTTACGTTGGGCGGCAACAGGGCAAGTCCCGCGCGGTCAGCTCCCTTTGAACTCCGTCAGGGCCGGAAGGCAGCAGCGGTATGAGGTTGTAGCGATGCGATGCGGTAAGCTTGCCCTACTTTTTTGTCGGTACTTTTTCACAGGAAGACAGTACGACCGTATCTTCGACCAGCTGTTTTAGCGAAGTCTCCGATACCCAAACCTGACAACACCCTTCCAATCATGTCATTGATGCCCTACATCATGCTCGGCGCTCCGGCCGGCGGAGAAGCGAATCCGATCGCGATGTTTCTCCCGCTGATTCTGATTTTCATCGTGTTCTATTTCTTCATTATTCGACCTCAGAAGAAAAAAGAAGACTCCCGAAAGAAAATGATCGAAGCGATTGTGAAGGGAGACCGTGTTGTCACGATCGGTGGCGTTCACGGCACCGTGAACCAAGTTGATGAAACGAGTGTACTTGTCCAAGTAGACAATAACACCAAACTCCGGATCGAGCGGAGTGCCTTGTCTAGCGTAGGCGGCGACAAGGAGTAGTGGAGTCATCTGAATCAGTACCAATCGGTGTTGATTCCAAGGGTCGAAAGACCCTCACCACATTCTTGCAGATACTGGGATCAGTAGCTCTAATAAGTGTGCTGGTCTATCTGGTTGAACCCGGATCAATCCTGGACGCACTCCGTGGTGCTGACATTATGCTCGTGTTATCGGCGGCTGGACTGGCTATCCCCAGTGTCGGATTGAGCATAGCCGTATGGTGGATATTGCTTCGGTGTATTGAGCCGTCCTTGCCGTTTCGATCAGCAGCTGGAGCGGTCATGGCCGGGTATACACTGGCTCTCGTAACGCCGGCTCGTGTAGGTGAACCGGGCGCGCGCATTTATTACCATAGACGCCTTGGCAAGGCGAGATTGTTTGGCGCTTTTGCAGTCCAGGGGATCTACAGGACGGCATTGTATTTCGTGGGCGGTGCCATTGCGCTCGGTTTTGCCGTCTCCGCTGGATTATTGGGTGCGGATATCTGGATTCCAGTCGCTATTGCAGGGGCATTAGCTGGCTTTCTCTTTGTCATGGCAGGATTATTCCCCACTGGCGTCGTTGCCATGATGGGTCGGATCTCTATTCTTGGAAGAGTTTTACCGTCATTGGATTTTGTCAGCAACATCTCCCGGGGTGCCACAGCCTCCCTGTTTCTGACATCCACACTTCGGTACCTGACCACCTTAACGCAATTCTCTCTCCTACTCATCGCGACGGGTGTTCCAGCCGGATTTTCCACACAGATGTCGGGTGCCGGATTTGTCTTCTTTATCAAATCGTTTGTCCCGAACCTGTTTTTTACGGATCTCGGGATTCGCGAAGGAGCTGCCGCATTCTTTTTTCAGTCTCTGGGAGACGTCGCCCCGGAAGCAGTCGCGGCCGCACTAGGGTTGTTCGGAATTAACGCCGTTTTGCCTGCCCTGCTGGGAATTCCAGTCTTGCTGTTTCACCCTGAAGATCGACCTGATCAGACCAAGTCGTCAGACAAATAGTAGAACTAGCTGGCGTTCATCAGTGATCCGTGACGCATCCGCTGAGCTACAGTCGCTTTCTCGAGTAGTCTTCCGAGAATCTCCGTGCTGACGGGTTTACTTGCATAGTCGTCCATCCCGCCCTCAAGACACTTGCGACGATCTTCAGTGGTAGCATTTGCCGTCAGAGCAATAATAAACGGCTGACGCTTCACGTCCTGGTGCCCACGAATCGCTGCAGTTGCCGAGATACCATCCATGTGAGGCATCTGAATGTCCATGAATACAACGTCGTATCCTTTTTCCAACACTGCGTCAACAGCGATCGCACCGTTACCGGCAACGTCCGCATGGTAACCAAGACGGTCCAACATTCGAACGGCCACTTTTTGATTGACCAGATTGTCCTCTACAAGCAGGACTTTCAAATTGCTTACAGCTTTACGACTCGGTTCGCGATCGCCTGCCCGGCCGCGTCCGCCAGACAGGGCATGCTCTGCCGTAGAAATAAGAGGGCTTTCGCCATTAAAGAATAGCTGCTTCATCGCAGATTGCTTGAGCGGCTTCAGAAGGCACGCCGAATCAAATCCGGTCGTGAATCTGACGCCCAGATTTCTAAGCAATACAATTTTCGAATCAGGGGCTTCAGCTTGTAGCGACCGTGCTATGGCGCCACCGGCTACTCCATCCAGCCCATCAACATTGTCGTTGATCATGATCAGATCAACGCCACCAATGCTGTGAATAATTTCAACGGCCTCATCTTCAGATTCGGCATTGTGAACCGTGCCACCGGCGCCTTCAATCATCGATTTGACTGATGCTCCAAAAAGAGGATTGCGATTCATCACAATGACACTTTTCTTGGCGGCATATAACGTTCGGCCCGCGGATACATTCTGGTCAGCATTGACTGAAAAGTTCGCCGTGAAGTAGAAGGTCGAACCGACACCAACGCGGCTTTCCACCCACATCTTGCCGCCCATTAGTTCGGCAAGCTGACGTGAGATCGAAAGTCCGAGTCCGGTTCCACCAAACTTACGACTGGTTGATACATCTGCCTGCTGGAACGGCTGGAAGAGCGAATCAATCGTCTCCGCTGCAATTCCGATTCCGGTATCCTCAACGGCAAACTGGATCTCGATATTCTTGCCGGTCGCTTCGAGAACTTCCGCAGTGATAGCTATTTCTCCGTTCCCGGTAAATTTCACGGCATTCCCAAGCAGATTTACAAACACCTGCCTGAGACGCGAATGGTCGCCCGTAAACGTCTGTGGAATTGAAGAATCAATTTGATATGAAAGGTCGAGTCGTTTGTCCGCTGCCTGTTTTGAGACAACATCCAGGGCTGCCTCGATGCAGTCATTCAACTTCATGGGCTCCTCTTCCAAGGTCAAGCCGCCCTG
>JBLHLN010000311.1:0-3155 GCA_047620565.1 Woeseiaceae bacterium | reverse complement strand
AACGTCACCTGACAGCACACCACCCTGAATCGCAGCGCCTACGGCAACCGCCTCATCAGGATTCACATCACGCCGCGGTTCTCTGCCGAAAAAGTTTTGTACTTCTTCCTGCACCTTGGGCATGCGAGTCTGACCACCAACAAGGATAACGTCGTCGATTTCATTAACTTTCAATCCCGCATCTTGCAGCGCGATTTTGCACGGACCAATAGTTTTACTGACCAGCTCCTCAACCAGCGACTCGAGCTTGGCCCGGGTTAGCTTGATGCTGAGATGTTTCGGACCTGACGCATCAGCGGTTATATAAGGAAGATTAACTTCTGTCTGCTGCTGCGTAGACAGCTCGATCTTCGCTTTCTCGCCCGCTTCCTTGAGACGCTGCATTGCCAGCGGATCCTTAGATATGTCCACGCCACTTTCGCGCTGAAATTCTGACGTCAGGTATTCGATGACCCGCATATCAAAATCTTCACCACCGAGGAATGTGTCTCCATTGGTTGCCAGCACTTCAAACTGATGCTCGCCGTCAACTTCTGCGATTTCAATCACCGAGACATCAAATGTTCCACCTCCAAGGTCATAAACAGCAATCTTGGCGTCGCCGCGCTTCTTGTCCATGCCATACGCGAGCGCAGCTGCAGTAGGTTCGTTGATGATTCGCTTGACGTCCAGGCCGGCGATTTTTCCGGCATCCTTGGTCGCCTGTCGCTGTGAGTCATTGAAGTATGCCGGGACGGTAACAACCGCCTCGGTTACCGTTTCGCCAAGATAGTCCTCGGCCGTTTTCTTCATTTTCATCAACACGCGGGCAGATATTTCCGGCGGCGCCATTGACTTGCCGTTTGCCTCGACCCAGGCATCTCCATTTTCTGCTTTGACGATGCTGTACGGCACCATGTTGATGTCACGCTGAACGACGTCATCTTCAAAACGACGACCAATTAAACGCTTGACCGCAAACAATGTGTTGGTTGGATTGGTCACCGCCTGACGCTTAGCAGACTGGCCCACAAGGACCTCGTCGTCTTTGCTAAACGCAACGATTGAGGGCGTGGTCCGATCACCTTCACTGTTCTCGATCACGCGGGGCGTATCACCTTCCATGACGGCGACGCAGGAGTTGGTGGTACCCAGGTCGATACCAATAACTTTACCCATGATTTTTATGCTCCGATTGGATTAATTTCAAAACTTGCCTGTTAGTGGGGCCTGGGACAGGCGTTTCAAGCTTCCCGAAGCCCCTAAATGACTGGAATTCAGCTCTTTTCACCGCTTTCAGGCATTTCCGCCGCAACCACAACTCTTGCCGGCCGCAATAACCTGCCATTCAGGGCGTAGCCTTTTTGAAAAACCGTCAGAATGCTGCCTGGCTCGGCATCCGCCGACGGTTGCATGGTCATTGCTTCATGCATGGCGGGATCGAAAGGCTCACCGAGCGGATCAAGCTCTTGCACGCCATATCGCTGCATGACGGCAGCCAGCAATTTCAAGGTCGCCTCATTGCCCTCCATCAAACTGGCAATATCAACTTCAGCGCCTGTTGCGAGCGCCATTTCCAGGCTGTCCCGAACGTCCAGCAAATCCTTGGAAAATCGCTCCAGTGCGAATTTTCGGGCATTTTCTACGTCCCTTGTGGCACGTTTTCTCACATTCTCCAGCTCGGCAGCAGCGCGCAGAAATTTATCCCAGTTTTCCGCTACCGCGGCTTTTAATTCGGTCAGCTCGTCGCCTTCCCGGGTCTCATTCAGAGGCTCATTCAGAGCCTCAGCTTCGCCGCCATCCAGGTTTTCCTGGCCGTCTGCTTCCTGCGCAGCGACACTTTCGTCAGGGCGCTCTGCTTGTCCACTCATGTCCGTATTACTCCGTACCAACATCCGCCGCGAATAGCATTCGCCGACTGCAAATTTCAGGATGCCGGGATTTTGGGGGTCTCGCCGCAAATATCAAGCGTTTCGCCACGTTTTTTGTGCATCACTCGCGCTAGACGCAAAATTTGCACGCGAATTGTCAGGGCTTAAGTGCTGACTCCAGCAGTCGGGCAGTGACATCAACAATGGGGACCACCCGATCATAGGCCATGCGGGTCGGGCCGATGACGCCGAGGACGCCGATATTGTTGTCGTCCACGCGATAAGGGGCGGTGACGACACTGCAATTGTCGAGAATCTGGTAGCCGGACTCACGCCCAATGAATACCTGCACGCCGCTGGCATTGATACTCTGATCCAGGAGTTTCAACATGAAGCGCTTCCTGGAGAACGCGTCAAAGAGACCTCGCAGTGTTTCAATGTCTGACAGCTCGGCAAAATCCATAAGGTTTCTTTCGCCGGACACCAGAAACTCGTCCTTCGACTCGGCAGCCCCTTCCATAGCAGATTGGGCGACAGAGATGATGTCATGCATTGCCTGGTTCATTGAATCGCGGGTTCGATCGAGATCATCGATCAGGCCTTCACGAATCTGCAGCAGATCGCTACCGACATAATTGTCATTGATAAAATTTGCGGCTTTCTGCAGCTCGTCGCTGGTGTGCGGTTTCTCTGTATGCAAAATCCTGTTCTGTACCTCACGATCATTGATCACCAGAATTGCCAGGACACGATTATCAGACACCGGCAAGAACTCTATTTGTCGCAATATGGCCGCCTGGCCTCGTGGCACCGTGACGACACCGGCAAGGCTGGTGATACTCGACAAAAGGTTGGTCACTGATCCAAGCAATGCGTCGGGATCACTTGCGCGCTCGCTTAACTTCGTTTGCAGCTTCTGGATTTCTGCATCTCTTGGCTGCTTGTAGCGAATTAGAGTATCAACAAAAAGCCGGTACCCCCGCGCGGTCGGTATGCGCCCGGCCGAGGTGTGTGGAGCAGAGATTAAACCGAGCTCCTCAAGATCTGACATTACGTTGCGAATCGTTGCCGGGCTTAGTTCGACCGCTGTGTCACGTGACAGGGTTCTGGAACCGACGGGTTGACCATCGCGAATAAACTTCTGAATCAATACCTTCAGGAGGTATTGGGCGCGTTCACTAGGAATTTGACTGATAGCTTCCGGGCTCATTCGTAAAGATTCGGAAAATGCATTGCCAACACAGTATGTTAGTGTCAAAACAAAAGCTAGTGGTCCAATCAGGTAGGTCAGGGGTTTGCCACAAT
>JBLHLN010000310.1:0-3163 GCA_047620565.1 Woeseiaceae bacterium | reverse complement strand
CAATCAATGCATACGAAGACCTGCAGGGCCTGAAGATCAGGACGATGCCGGTGCCAGCTCACATAGCATCATTTAACGCATTTGGCGCCAACGCCGTAGCGGTGGATTATGGTGAGCTATACGGCGGCCTGCAAACCGGACTCATCGATGGAGCAGAGGCAGCCAACACGAATTACGATCTCAAGAAGTTCTACGAAGTCGCCCCGCATTGGGCACAGATAGGCTGGGTAATTCTGGTCGCCGATGCAATTATGTCGGAAAAGAAATTTCGTTCTCTGCCGCAGGACATTCAGGAAATACTGACGGAGGCTGGCCGACAGTCGGCGATCTACGAACGTATTGCCTATGCCGAAAGCGATGGCAAATTGCTTCCTGTATTACAGAGCAAAGGCGTTTCAGTAACGTACCCGGACCCCGCGCCGTTTCGTGAAGCATCAAAGAAAGTTTATGACTCTTTCGTTACATCAGAAAAAGACCGGCAATTGCTGAACGCTATTCTGAACGAATAAGCGTATCGATCAATTAAATCTATCGACCAGGAATGGTCGGATATCCGTTTTTGACTGCCCGGATCTGATTAGCTCCGCTGTGATTCGCCCAATGGCCGGACCCATGGTGTAACCGTTTGCCCCCACCGCGTTAAAAAAGCCAGGATGCCCCGGTAATTCACCCAAAATAGGTGCGCCGTCAATCATCACGCCTATAGTTGCCCAACTGCGGAGAATTTGTAACGTACCAATCTGCGGAATTACCCGCCGTGCAACCCAAAGATTGCCTTCAATGCTCTCGCGCAACGTTACGGCCCGACTACCTTCAGTTTGGTAGCCGGCAGACCATCCACCGCCAATTATGATATTGCCATTTGCAACCTGCTTCATAGTCAGGTGTCGTTTTGCAAGTGCCATCAAGTGATCGACTAAAGGTTCAACCGGCTCGGTAACAATCATTTGCTGAGGCGCAGTTTTAACGGGGAGCGTGACGCCAATCATCGCAGCAATATTTGCTGTCCATCCACCCGCTGCATTAACGATTTTTCGGCAGGTAATACAGCCGGCGTCCGTCGTGACGGTGTATTTTCCGTTGGCGTACTCGATACCAATAACCGTCGTGTTCTCCCTGATCCGTGCACCCCGAACTACCGCTTCAGTCAACAGTAAAGGCGTCGCCAAAAGCGGATTTATCTTGCCCTCCCCCGCACAGTAGGCCGCACCGACCATATCGCCAGCGACTGTTGGCGCCATATTCCTCAGGTCGCCTTCGGACAGAATTTCTGTTTCGATTCCCCTACTGGTCTCCAGCGCCGCTTTCTTGTGCAGAAATTCCAAATCGCTTGGGTTTTCCGCGACCATGATTCCGCCTGTAACATCCAGTTCAAAATCCGCATCGAGCTCTTGCTCCAGGCTTTGCCATTCATTGACGCCTGTTTTTTGCAGTGAAAGCGCACTGGTAGCAGGTGTTTCGCCAATACCCAGGTCGTCAGAAAAATCGAAAGACATAAGTTGCAAATGCAGACTACCCGCATTGCCGCCGGACGCCTGCGCATTGGCGAGATCTCGATCCACGATCAGGACATCAACACCTTCCCTCGCAAGAAACAAAGCAGTCGCAATCCCAATGACGCCTGCACCAATCACAAGAACGTCAGTATCGTCTGTTGTCGAGGTTGCCATGCTCGTTTTGCTTGTGGCCTCAGGCAATTCGACGGCGCGATAACCGTGCCATTCCGGCTTTTCCGCGGCGACGTTCGCGACAAGTGTTGGTTTGATCGGTAGCTGCGGCGCGAACATTTCCTCCGCCGTCGGAATATTTCCGGTCATGTCGGCGAGAATTGTTGCGATTTGCTTTTGGCAATACCTCCCCTGGCATGGCCCCATCCCTGCCCTACTAAGCCGCTTGAGGCCAGCCATATCGTGAACGCCACTCTCAATCAGTGACTCCAGCGTTCGCAAACTGACTAACTCACAACGACAAATTGGCGTATCAGGCGATGCCGGCGAAAAATCGGGCGCCGCATACATTGACCACAGATTTCGCTGAAATTTTCGATGGCGGTGTAAAACCTTTCGGTCGTTCCGGTCAGATTTCGAACTAACGCCTGACAGGTTCCCCAATACAGCCTGTGCTGCGAGTCTTCCTTCTGCCATCGCTACATCGGCACCGCCCAAATCTCCTCCATCGCCAACAACGAATACGCCCGCTATATTTGTTTGGCCGTTTTCATCGCAAACAGGCGCCACCACGCCCGGCGAAACAACTTTGTGTTTGCACCCAAGCGATTTTGCCAATTCATTTGACGGGTGAAGTGCATAGCCGACACATACCGTATCAACTTCGAAATCTTTTTCTGTGCCAGGCAGAACTTTCCCGTCGCGACCGACCTTCGCGATCGTCCCGCTACAAACACGCCCTTCTCCGTCGGCAGCCAATATGTGGTGCCCGTAGTGCACAGGTACGCCATGTTTCCTGAGCGTGCTCAGATATTCGATTCCTCGCAGGATGAGATTCGGCGCCGTGATCAACGCACCGATCGCCGCCGGCAAGCGCCGCGGCAGTGGTGCGGGAGCGCTTTCTGCCACGGCCATAACGTCAATTCCACAAGCAATTAACTCATCCGCCAGGTGAAGATTAAGAGGACCGTTCCCTGCAATAAGCACACGTTGACCCGGCGCAACACGGTAGGCACGGACCAGACCTTGCGCTGCACCTGTTGTCATGACTCCGGGCAATGTCCAGCCGGGAAAAGCCGGCACGGATTCAAAAGCACCGGTTGCGAGGACCAGTTGGCGGGCGCTCACCTTGTATGACTTTGATCCGGCAGAAATGCAGATCTCAGTTTTATCGGATTTTTCCCGAAATGCACCCCAGACAGTAGCTCCGCCTATGACCTGAGCGTCGGTTTGCCGCATCCTCTCGATAAGGACGGCTCCCTCGCGATACTGTTTGTCCGCCAGTCTGGCGTCTGTAATCTGATAAGACGATGCGACTTGTTTGAAGAACTGGCCTCCGGGCTCTGGCCTTTCATCAACAACAATTGTGCTGACTCCGGCTTCGGCGAGCTGAACCGCTGCAGACATGCCAGCTGGCCCGGCACCGACAACCAGAACGTCGCATTCCATTGCCACCGACTGTCGCTGCGGCCCATCGCTTCGATATGGCGAAGTCC
>JBLHLN010000309.1:0-3172 GCA_047620565.1 Woeseiaceae bacterium | reverse complement strand
GAGAAGAAGCGTCAGGGAGAGTATTTGGCCGGAGATCCTCCCAATCCGGCGGATCCGCCAAAAGGTTGCAACCTCAGCACTCGCTGCCCGCTGGCCACCGACGAATGCCGCCAGCAAGAACCGGAACTCAAGGACATGGGCGAGGGCCATTGGGTGGCATGTTTTCGCGCGTAAGCTACAACTGAACAACGCGGCAATTTTTTTGACTGTATAGGAGAAACTGCAATGGGACGATCTTATGATGCAATTATCATTGGTGCCGGAATCATCGGTGCCAGCATCGCCTTCGAACTCTCGAAGAAGAACTATCGCACCCTGAACATAGATAAGTTAAATGCCGCCGGTGCCGGTTCGACCATTAATACATGCGCCATTATTCGAACCCACTACTCCACTCTGGAAGGGACTGCGATGGCATATGAGAGTTATCAGCATTGGAAGAATTGGGCAGAGTATCTTGAGGTGGAGGATGAACGTGGTTACGCCGTGTTTCGTGAAACCGGGATGTTAATTCTGCTGCGCGAAGGCCGCGATATGAGCAAGCACCTGGAGTTTCACCGACAGCTCGGCATCGAATTCGAAGAATGGGACCTGGACACGCTTAAAGAAAAAAAACCGTATCTCGATTTCAACACTTACTATCCGCCCCGCAGACCTGGGGACGATCAGTTTGGAGAGCCCAATGGCGAGAAGCTGGTTGGAGCGATCTTCATACCCGGGAGCGGTTACATCAACGACCCGCAACTTTCAGTGCATAACGTGCAGCGTGCTGCAGAAGCCAAGGGCGCGGAATTCCGTTTCAAATCCGAAGTAACCGAAATTCGCCAGCAGGACGGCTGCGTTCTAGGCATCACGTTGCAAGGTGGAGAAGAAATCGATGCGCCGGTCGTTGTCAATGCCGCCGGCCCGCACTCATTCGTGATTAATGAAATGGCGAAAGTCGACAGGACGATGAAGATCAATACGCGGGCATTGCGTCACGAAGTGCACTACGTTCCAGCACCGAGCGATTACGAACTCGAAAAGCATGGTCATGTTACATCGGACGAAGATATCGGCGCTTACAGTAGACCGGAAACCGGCAATCGGTTGTTGTTGGGTAGTCAGGACCCCGACTGCGATCCTCAGGAGTGGGTCGAGGATCCGGATAATTTCGATCGAGAAGTGAGCGATGAGCAGTGGCAGGCACAGGTTTTCCGCCAAGCGCAGAGAATTCCGACCTTGCCAATTCCGGGACAAGCCAAAGGTATCGTCGATCTTTATGACGTTAGTGACGATTGGATACCGATCTACGACAAATCGGATCTCGGCGGTTTTTATATGGCGGTCGGTACGAGCGGTAATCAGTATAAGAATGGCCCGACGGCAGGTTTCCTGATGGCGGAATTGATCGATGCCTGTCAAAACGGAAGGGATCACGATAGCGATCCGGTAGTGCTCAGGTGGCCGATCACTGGTATCGAGCTGAACACCGGTTTTTTCTCGCGCAACCGCGAGATTCACACGAACAGCAGTTTTTCAGTATTAGGTTGAAACACGCATCTGCAGGACTGGTACGGTCTATCGCATCATCCAGCGCATTGCGGACCATGATGGAAGTTTCCGAACATATCGGAAGACGTCGCGTGTTGGGGCGATTCAGAGTGGGTTGAATCCGGAGAATCGGTGCAGCACCTTCGAGTCTGATTCACTTTGTCAATTGAATCGGTCCGGTGAATCTGAATTCGCTTTCAGGTTCACGATGCGCTGAAAGTCTTTCTTATTCAAACACTCCGTTTGGTTCGGATTTCGGTGGTGGCGCATAGGCGTGCTTCACCAGCTGACATGGAGCTATCGGAGACGAGGAACGGGTGCGTTTTCAATCTGGCGATTGCCTGCAATATCAATTGGCCGTTAACAATGAACTAAAGTGGCGTTAAATTTTGCCGCTGGCACCCCAAAACGGGCTTTGTTCGTCTGTATCGCGATGGCAAAGGTAATTACCAGGCACCATCCGAACCCAATGAGTGCAGGCTGGCTGCTGGCCTATCAGGTCGAGGAGTTGATCATAAACGCGCCAAGCCTATTGCTTTGGCAATCGAGCTGTATGACCATTTCTGGCCGCTAGCTGACATTTGATTCACTCCGTCTATATCGATCTGAGGTTCCGGCTCGCGTGGCAGCCGACGTCTGCCAATCAGTCAAAAGAGACGTAATTTCGATCTGCATATTGCCCTAAGGATAGGAAATTTTACCGCGTTGGCGCGGCCTCGGGAATGGAAAGCGGGTGCTGAATCCTGGTGTGCATTCTGAAAGAGCAGGTGCCCTTCGGAGCTGAGGTCGTCGCGGCATGATTGTGCGGCAAAGCGGTCCGCTGCGCCGCGTCACTGAGTTGGATACCGACGATTCGGCCCTTGCCTGGCCGAATACGATCCTCGGACATCGGTGCAGGCGATATCCGGTAGCGAGTTATAGTTGAGGGAAATGGTCCCGCTTCTTGGCCAGGGCGGATCGGGCCCGGCGGGTGAGTGGGTTTCGGGCGGCGGGTCCCACACGCTGAGGTCCAATCCTGAACACGACGCGTGGACTTCATGTCTATAGCAGCGTCTATTGGCGGGAAGTTACCGAGTTGAGTTGCATTGATTTGCCGCAGCGATTCCTGATCGCTCTCAATGTCGAGCCTGACGGCATCATGATGATAGGCAGTGATCGTTGCTCCCAGATCGCGTATGTCGTTTTCATTCAAAAGACCCGCATTGAGTTGCTTGTAGAGTTGAGCGCTGTGTCGAAACTGATGCATCGTCAGGGCATACTCTATCGTCGTGCCGTCGCCGCCAATTTTTGGATTCTTCTGGCTACCGCAGATAGCGACGACATCGAGATAAAGCTGCGGCGCCATCCGTCGGTTGAGCCGCAGCGCTTGCTCACAAAAATGTCGCCGTTGTTGCAGCGTGCTGAAATCCAGAAAATTCCGTTTGACGGATTTCTTTATCTTGTTGGCATTGGTTCCGGTGAGAATTACCCAGGAAATGTGGGTTTCAAGCAGTTTTGGGGATGCTGCGGGATGTGGGTAAGCCTCAGGCGTCAGTAATGAAGCTATGAGCTTTGACTGCCTGGACTGGTTGCCGGTCACTTATCACCGCCATCATATCTGGTACGACTTTATCAAGTTACGCAGCGAGAGTCTGATGAT
>JBLHLN010000308.1:0-3225 GCA_047620565.1 Woeseiaceae bacterium | reverse complement strand
GCCGCCGGATGCCCAACCACCGGATACACCGGAATTGCCGAAGGTATTGGCCGTGGGTCCCAAAGCGTAGTTGGCAAGAGCGTTAGTAGCAGGAGTGATGCCAGGGATTGGCAAAGCACCAAGGCCGGCGGCAGCCGTTAGCGGTAATGCATTCTGGGACAGAATTGATGTCGAGAAATTACCTGAATTGACAATCGCCCCCAAGTTGATACCGAACTGCTTCAGCAACTGGCGTTGGACTTCCGCGATGGTTACGCGCAGCTGCACTTGCTCTTCACCGTCAACGGCCAGCATGTTGATGACCTTGAGCTCGCTGACCGTGTTGCTGCCAGGTTTCGTTGAGACCGCGAAGCGACGCGCAATTTCAACAGCTTTGGTCGCATCGCTTGGATTGCGCACACTGCCTGTCAGGATCAAGGTGTCGTTAATCACTTCGGTCGTGATGTTAGAGCCGGCCATCAGTCGATGATACAGCGCATCGAGCACAGATGTGTCGCGTTCGACCTGAATTTCAAGCGTCAGGATGCGTTCGCCATGGGCATCGAAAAAGAATGCGTTGGCTTGGCCGTATTTCTTACCGATCAAGTAAGCGCGGTTCGAAGACTGCACAACCACATCAAGAGTGGCGGGGTCTGATACGACCACGTCGCGCAGTTCGCGTGGCAGCTCAATCAGCAATGACTTGTTCAGTGCAACGGTCAATCCCTTGGTCATCGGCAGCTGATTGCTGTTGCGGACAGTGAAGACTGAACGGTGCGAGGAAGCTGCTACTGGCGCTCCCTTGCTGGATCTGCTGCCAGCAATCGCTTCATTCGTGCCGCCGGGCAGGGCACTGGTCATTGCGAAGGTGGCCGCAGAAGCCAGCACGGAGCAGATCACCTTCGTTGTTGTTGTTCGCATGGGTGTCAGCCTTTTGACGAGCAACCGAATAAGGGAGGAACTCGAACGCAGACGCACACAAAAACAATTTACAGAGGCAGAGAGATTAAATTACACAAATTTGGTGGACGGTTAGTTAACGCCGTAAGCGCGCTTTTTAACGCCGTAGCGCATGATGTTGATCGACGTGCTTACTTCCGGTTTCTTCTTAGACTCGTCGTCGGAGTTCTTATCCGAGTTGAGATCAGCGATGCTGCGCAATGCAAGTGAGATTTCGCCCATCGAGTTGGCCAGGGCCAACATCTCGGATTGCTTCGAGGTGAGCTCAAGCGTGGCGACGTTGCCCTGCGCGCTGTTTTGCTCTTCTTTGGCTTCGAGTTGGGTGCCGATCGCGAGGACTCGGATATTGCGAAATATGGTGTCACTAACGTGCTGCTCGCCGCCGCTCTTGTCGCGCTTGCGCTGTGTCAGGATCACATCAACGTGGTCATTTGGCAGGATCATTTTGCCAACTGCGGTCTGGTCTGTGATGCGGGTCGAAATAGCACGCATGCCTGCTGGCAGGATTGCCGCAAGAACACCACCCTTACCAGGAGATATGAGTTTGTGCTCGGTAATAGGTTCGTCCTTGAGCAGTGAGGAACGGGCAATTGAGCCGCGCAGCTCTCTCATTGCGTTAGGACGCAATTCATGTGTGATGAACGATGGGTTGACGGCCTTCTTCGGCCACTCTTGCCAACGGAAGTTCGCCTCGTTCGCGACGCTTCCAAGACCGATTGAGGTCTGGGCAACGAGAACCTGGGTCGAGTTGATCTGTTCTTTTACGATGAGTTTGGGAGGCGGCTGTCTGACAATGCTTTGCATGCCAACGAAGGCAGCAATGCCTGCAATTCCAGCAATACCGATGCCGAGCAACTGAGCGCGTTTCATAGCTCTAACAGGTCCTTTCAATCCGATCGTCGGATGTCGTAATCTGAAATGACCTTGCCGGACAAACCGCAACATGACGTTAATCGACAGCCGAATTCGACACAGTTATCGGACTATTGCGGCTGTCGACCGGCGGGGTAAGCTATTCGGGGCGCCTGCGCGAGCAACGGACTGGCCGCAAACAGGCGTCCGTATCATGGAGGTGAGTCTTGGTGTGCGGGTGTTAGACGGCGACAGCTGTAAACCAGCCAGTGACGGGGAAGATCCAAAGAGCAGCGCCGGATAGGGCCAAGCCGTAAGGGATGCCCTCGTTTTTATTGTGAAGCCGCAGTGCCCATTGTTGGTTCAGCAACCAACTCGGGGGTAGCATGCCTCTGTACATCAACAGCAAAACAGACAGCAGGCCACCCAATAATACGACTGCAAACATATACTGACCGAGATCATTGAACCCAATCCACAGTGAAGCGGCGGCCAGAAGTTTGGCATCGCCGCCACCAACAAAGCCGAATGCAAACAGTGTTATCCCGATTGCAAGGACGCCGAACCCGGTACCAAGATGTACAAAGAATTGCTCCCAACTCATGCCAGTCAACGGAGCTGCAATAAGGAAGATTGCTACAAGAACAATGGAGATGCGATTTGGGATGGTCATCGTGAAAAGATCCATCATCGCCGCAAAGATCATCAGAGCGGGGAACACCAGTAATAGAGAATATTCCACGATATTGACCTTTCCAGGTGTGAACAGACGCGCACCCAGCATGGATGCTTGAACGTTGAGTGTAGCGCAGGAAGGTAAAGCGACGCTGAATGCCAAGCGATGGCAGCCAAGGCCGGTGACGGACTGCAAACGATACAGGTACGCTTCTGCGAGAGGGTCATCTAAGATGAGAAGTCGGCGATTTGCCTATGGAAGCTACAGTTACGTCAGCGTACCAGACACGTTGTCAAAGATGTTCGCCAGGTCAAGACCAATGGCCTGAGCGCCGGTGATGACCGCCAACGAAAGAAACGCCGCAATCAAAGCGTATTCAATTGACGTGGCGCCGCTATCATCTTTCACAAACCGTTTCCACGAGCCCTGCATAACTTTCTCCTGCGACTTGACTATAGAGTTGCCATTTTTGGCATATTATATATCTTGACGTCAAAAGTAGAGCATTCTCCATTATCAAATATTAACAGGAAAAAGCCGCGTTAGATTTACATTCAATTAGAATAATGTTGATTAACGCGGTAATAATGTATAATCGAATTGGGGATACTAGTCGCACTGGCGCCCAATCAGCTTGTGAGCGATCGAGTACTTAACCGACATACCCCAAGTAGATCGATGAAAGTCTGATTTTAGGTGCTGACGTTCAGCTGTCAATTCTGATCCGCGCGTTTCGACCGCAAGCGCGTGCTGTAGAA
>JBLHLN010000307.1:0-3227 GCA_047620565.1 Woeseiaceae bacterium | reverse complement strand
CCGCGTTGTATTACAACCCGTTTACGTCCCAGCAGGCGATTTCGCCTTTGGCAGTTACCAACGAACGCATCGTTGATCTGACTTTCACCAATGTTCCTGGCGAAAGCATTCTTTTCACGAACAATGGTGAGTCAACTGCTGCACCTTATCCAGAGCGGGTTGTCGATCTCTGGGAGCCTGCAGTCGCCAATACCAGTGTCCGGGTTACGACCCTGCTGGATAGCCGCGGTGACCTGGCGGGAATCGGCATCAAGTCGTCGACGAAATCTGAGGCTACAAATATTCTCGATGGAGAGGCGATCGTAAACAGTACATGGCACGTTTACCTGCCTGGACAGGGAACATTGATAGTCGAACAGACCGAAAACTACTGGTCTTACCTTCGCGATATCGTGATTCCCGCACGCTGGAGCTCGGGAGATAACTGGAAGGGATCTTTTCATTGGATTACCACCAGTGGACCCGGTGCGCTTGGCACGGCCAGGGTGAGCGGAGGAACTGGTGTATTCGCCGGACTTACCAGCGAAGCAGTCGAGTCATTGACGGCCAAGGCCTACTCGGCAAATGACGGGCCCGTTTCGATGGATGGCAGTTTGACGATTACGCTCCCTGAAGTTCGCAGCCAGGCTGAATAAAAACCTAAGTCGCTAAATCCTTCAGTTGCGTTTCCGTGTTTGCGAGTAACGCGGGATCGATTTGTGCGTGATTGGCAATTAGTGCTTTTGATTGCATGAAAACTTTTGGGCTGTTCACGGCATCCACAGCAATCAGACAACCCTGACGCAAGTACATGCAGGCAAACGCGCCAGTTTCAGGATCGCCGCGCATTACTGTCTGATCATAGCCCTGTGAAATTCCTGCAATTTGTAATTTGAGATCGTACTGGTCGGACCAGAACCACGGCACTTGCGCGTAACTCACGTCTTCGCCGCAGATGTTTGCGGCAGCTGTTTTCGCCTGCTCCAGCGCGTTGTGCACTGACTCAAGGCGCAGACTACGCTGCAGCAAGGCGTTCGGGTGCGTCGTACAGTCGCCGATGGCAAAAATATTCGCATCGCCGCTTCGGCAGTGATCATCGACAACGATTCCATCGTCGATTTCCAGGCCCGCATTTTTCGCAAGCTCAACATTTGGCACGATGCCGATGCCTATGACCACGATATCCGCAGCGATTTCTTCGCCGGAGTCGAGTACGACGCTTTCGAGATGTTTCTCGCCTGAAAATGCACTGATGGTTGTATTCAGGCGAATTTCGACGCCATGTTGCTCGTGTATGCCCTGGTAATAGTCTGATAATTGCGGCGATACGACCCGGCGCATCACGCGATCTTCCATTTCGACGACGGTCACAATGAGCCCCAGTTGCGCGGCTACAGCGGCAACTTCCAGTCCGATATAGCCGGCGCCAACGATCACGAGTCTTTTGCCGTCATGAAACTTGCTGCGAATTCGATCTACGTCGTCGATGCTACGCAAATAATGTACGCCATCGAGATCGACGCCAGCCACCGACATGCTTCGCGGCCGGCTGCCGGTCGCAATGACAAGCTTGTCATAGACGACGGAATCGCCAGACATTGTTTGTATTACCCGACCATCCCGATCGATTTCGCTTACGGTTGTACCAGGTCGGACATCGATACCGGCGTAGAAACTCGCCGGTTTAAAATGCAGCCGTTCGGCGCTTAGCTCGCCGGCAAGGTATTTTTTGGAAAGCGGTGGTCGCTGATAGGGAAGCCAGGTCTCGTTTCCCAACAACACAATTGAGCCTGCAAACTTCTTCTGCCGCAACGTTGCGACACATTGTCCGGCGGCATGACCGGCTCCTGCAATTACAACTTGTTTATGCACTGATGTTCACTCATTAGATTGGGCGTTTGCGTATTTGTTACATCGCGCTTATGCCGCCGTCGATGCGGATTTCGGTTCCGGTTACGAATGTTGATTCATCGCTGGCCAGGTACAGCACTGCGTATGCAACATCTTCGGGCTGTCCAACCCGACCGAGTGGAATTTGTCGTCCGAGCTTGGCCAGTGCCGCATCCCTGTCGGCATCAGTGGCAAATCCATCGAGAATTGGTGTATCAATAAAGGCGGGATGCACTGAGTTGCAGCGAATATTGTTGCGCTCGCGCGCGCAATGCAAAGCGATTGATTTGCTCAGGTGGCGCACTGCTGCTTTTGCCGAATTGTAAGCGGCCAGGTTGTGACTGGCGATGATGCCGGAAATCGACGAGACATTAACAATGGAGCCGGCACCGCTCTTGCTCATAAGCGGCAAAGCCGTTTTGCAGCCAAGAAAAACACTGTCGAGGTCCACTGCATGCACGAGTCGCCATTGTTCGATGGATTCGTCTGCAATGCTGCCAATCGAGCCGATGCCAGCATTGTTAACCAGGATGTTCAGCGCGGAGAATTGATCCTCGATTTCATCGAGCACGGTTTGCCAGCGCCCGGCGTCTGTGACGTCCTGGTGCAGGGCCAGCGTCTTGCTGCCCGTTTCATCACTGATGCTGCGTGCCTGCTGTGTGACTTTATCGATGTTTACATCGCTGAGGACCACATCGGCGCCTTCCTGTGCGAGCAACAGCGCGCTTGCGGCGCCGAGGCCCTGTGCGGCGCCTGTTACCAACGCGATCTTCTTGTCGACTCTGCCCATCTGATTCATTCTACGTGCTGCAACCGATCTATGAAAACCAGGAATTGTGAAAACTGGAATTTGCTCTGGTGAGTATCCGGAGTCTTCGTTATTCTTCACTGCCAAAATGCCAATAACAATGCGAAAAACAATATGAAGACTAACGCAATCAGAATTCACGAATTCGGTGGACCAGAAGTGCTTCGCTATGAAGAAGTTGAATTGTCGGAGCCTGCTGAGAATGAAGCACGTATTCGGCACACTGCCATCGGTCTGAATTTCATAGACACGTACAACCGGACCGGACTTTATCCAATGGAGTTGCCCACCGGACTCGGTAGCGAGGCGGCAGGAATTGTCGAGGCTGTCGGCGCGGACGTGAGCGAAGTTAGCGTAGGCGATCGGGTCGTATATACCGGTCGACTGCCCGCCGACGCTTATTCTGAACGGCGCAACTTCGCTGCCTCGCAACTTGTGCTTTTGCCGGACGGAGTCAGTGACGAACAGGCCGCGGCGGTGTTTCTCAAGGGCATGACAAGCTGGTATTTGTTACGTCGTAGCTATGCAGTGCAGAGCGGCGACAGTATAT
>JBLHLN010000306.1:0-3250 GCA_047620565.1 Woeseiaceae bacterium | reverse complement strand
CCCACCCTTGGCGGGCATGATGCCTTTACCGTTCAGGGCACTTTCGACGAGCACATCCCTGCCGAGCGCCAGTCGGGGTGACCATACCGCAGTGTCACCGGGTATCGGTGCTTCTCCAATACCTGCCGCGTGACAAACTGCACACGCTTGCTGATAAACCGCCTGGCCTTCTGTTGGCTGCTCAGCCGCAACAACTTCATCTGCTCCGGAATCAGCATCCTCAGAAACGTCAGGCTCCGAAATAATCTGGATACTGCCCGGCTGCTTGCAGTTCTTCATGCATCTCTTAGCTTTGACATCGGGTCGGTCGTCAAAGAAGAAGCCGTCTTTGTTCGGCATCTCAACGTCTGCGAGATTTTCCTGCGTCAGTTCGAAGTCATACTCAATAAGGTCGTTGAGGTACAGGACGTATGCGGTCGTCGCATACACTTCCTCATCGGTCAGCGACTCGGGAGCAGTAAACGGCATAGCGCGGTGGATGTAATCCCACAGCGTACTGGCGTATGGCCAGAAACTGCCGACCGTCTTTTCAGGTCGCGCTTCCGTGAGTGTTCCCTCGCCACCGGAGAGAACCGGATAGCGCCCTACGCCTTCGCCGAAAGAGCCGTGGCAGGTGGCGCACTTTTCTTCGTACAACATTTCGCCGTCTTCGGGTGTAGCGCCACCGGGCGGCAGGCCCATGCCGTCGGGACGGATATCAATATCCCAACCTGCGATTTGCTCTGCGGTCGCTGTCTGCCCGTAGCCGTAATATCCGGCCTCTTCAGTATGACCCTCGACTACAAAGCCGAGAGCTACGATCAATCCAACGCAGGAAAGAGACTTAGCTAAGCTGGACATTGGTCACCTTTCCGCTGTCGTGCAATCGCCATGTCTGGATCGCGTTCTTGTGGTAAATCGAACTGCTGCCGCGCGCCTCGCGCAACTGCGTATAGGTTGGCTGGACGTATCCGGTCTCGTCAACAGCACGGCTTTGAATCATGGCCGGCCCACCGTCCCAGTCCCACTCCAGTCCGAAACGGGTCAGAGCCTTTGGCAAGACCAGTCCCTTGAGGCGGGCGGGACGCCAATTCATGCCGCCATCAAAAGACACATCGACGCGTTTGATTTTTCCTTTTCCGGACCAGGCCAAACCCTGCACTTCATAACGTCCACGTTCGGTAAGCGGTTTTTCCGGGCAAGGGAACGTGACGACAGAATTACATTCCTGCACGTAGGAGAATTTCCGGGCACGGCCATCTGCAAGCAGATCAGTGTACTTGGCGGTCTCTTCTCTGTGGTACCAGGCTTCGTCACCGACTTCGAGGCGCCGTAACCATTTCACGCTGGTATTTCCCTCCCACCCCGGATTCATCAAGCGGATTGGGTAGCCTTGTTCAGGTCGCAATGCTTCGCCATTTTGTGCGTAAACGATCAGCGCATCATCCAGCGCCTTGTCCATCGGGATAGAGCGACTCATGTGAGAGCCGTCAGCGCCCTCTGCCAGCACCCAGGCCGCGTCTTTCTTGATGCCGACCTCTTGCAGCAGAGTGGATAACAGGACACCGGTCCACTCGCAGCAGCTCAACATGCCGTGCGTGAACTGCACTGAGTCCATCTGTGCGGCACGCCATTCCATGCCGCCATTGGCCGGACACTCGATAAAGCGAATCATTGAAGTACTTGGAAATCGTTTCAGGTCATCAACGCTGAGAATGATGGGTCGATCAACCATGCCGTGAATCATGAGCCGGTGCTGTGCAGGATCGATCGCCGGAACGCCCGCATGGTAACGCTCGAAGACCAGGCTGCTCGGCGTGATGATGCCGCTCAATTCGGCTAACGGAGTAAAACTGATGGATGCGATATTGTCCGCGGTTAGCCATGGCACGTTTTTGCGCACGACGTGGCTCTCGTAGGGTGAAGGTTTGCCGTACGGATTGGTGAGAACACCTGATCCCAGTGACTTCGTCCAGGGCGGTACATTCGGTGGCAAATTGCTATCGCCAGCCAGCACCGTGCCTCCCGATAGCGCGCCACCCGCCAGCAGCAACCCCTGTTTGAGGAAGTTGCGGCGCTCGTTCGCCTGTAGCTTCTCGCCTTCGCGAGCGACGGCCTGTAGCAAATCGGCCGTACTGCTCTTGTCTTTGCCCATCGAGTGGCTCCCGGTTGTTGCCATCCATTCGAATTGCGTCCATGACTCTGCACGAGCATGGTTTTTTCTGTATATTAGAAAATCCTAACATAAAAGAAAAGCCTGCGTTTGAGCATATTGAATACACACCTCGTCCATCGTCTGGGAGCTTTCATTCTTACTCTCGGCTTTTTCGTACCGGCGATTTCGCTTGCAGACCAGTGTCCGCCAGCAAGTGGCGTGGCTATGCAGGTGCTGGGATCTGGTGGTCCGGTAGCCGATGATGGCCGCGCATCTTCCGCCTATTTGATCTGGGTCGACGGCAAATCTCGTGTATTAATTGATGCCGGTGGCGGCGCTTTTCTTCGTTTCGCTGAAGCAAAGGCCGATTTTCGCGATCTGGATTTTGTTGGTCTGAGCCATTTTCACGCCGACCACTCTGCCGATTTCCCTGCGTTACTCAAGAGCGGCAGCTTTAGTGGCAGATCTGAGCCTTTGACCGTGGCCGGGCCGGACGGAAGTGATCTTTTCCCTGGTCTGCATCAATTCCTGGCCAGCCTGTTAGACGCGGATTCGGGTGCCTTCGCGTATCTCAGTCCTTACCTGACCGGTAACGGCCGACTGCCCAAGCTTAATGCTATCGAAGTGGATTCAGAAGATACGGAACCACACACTGTGTTCGGCAATAACGACAGCCCTATTCAGATAGAAGCCATGCACGTACCGCACGGAATCGTCCCAGCGATAGCGTTTCGCGTTCGAATCGGCGCTGAGGTCGTCGTATTCGCGAGCGATCAAAACGGCGACAAGCCTGAATTTGTCGAGTTTGCCAGGGATGCCAGCTTGCTGATCATGCACATGCCGGTACCCGAGGGCGTGACGGGTGTCGGTAGAAAACTGCATGCACCTCCCAGTGTAATAGGGACTATCGCTAATGATGCCGAGGTGAAAATGCTGGTAATTAGCCATCTTATGGAACGCAGTCTGCGTGATTTGCCGCAAAACGTGGGCTTGGTGAAATCGAAATTCAGCGGCCCGGTTGATGTTGCAGATGATCTGCGTTGCTACAAATTTGAGAACCAGGAAGAGTAAACATGGAAGTATCTGACGATTTCGATCTGGAAGCGATGAAGAAGT
>JBLHLN010000305.1:0-3280 GCA_047620565.1 Woeseiaceae bacterium | reverse complement strand
CTTCAAGTGCGGCACTTACTGGGCCGGCAACTACGATAAGGACATACCTGCCCATGGTTCGACGATTTTGTTGCTGGATCCCGAGACCGGCTTTCCACAGGTATTGGTGAGCGCGTCCTTTCTGAATGGCTTCAGGACTGCAGCTGCAAACGCAGTCGCAGTTTCCTTTCTTGCTCGTTCTGATGCATCGGTGCTGGGTGTCATAGGCGCCGGCCATCAGGCCGAGCAGGAAATTCGAGCAGTGGCCGAAGTCCGTGCACTTACTTTGATCAAAATATCGACACGATCTGAAGCGCGGGCCAGCTGGATAGCTGAGCGTTTGCAGGATCTCGACATTGAGATCGAATTCACCAGCGCGGAAAACGCTGTTCGCGGCTCGGATATTGTCACGACAGTTACACCTTCTGAGGAACCACTGGTTCGGGATGAATGGGTTGCAGAGGGCACTCATATTTCAGCGATGGGCGCTGATGATGTCGGCAAGCACGAGCTGGATACGGCAACCTTAAAACGCGCACGTCTGTTTGCTGATAACCCGCAACAATCGATCGTAATTGGTGAATTTCAGCACGCCTACAAAGAAGGTCTCCTTAAGTCAGCCGACGAGATCTGTGCGATCGGCTCAGTCACGCTGGGGAAATCACCTGGCAGAAATTCAGACAGCGAGATTACGGTATTCGATAGCTCTGGAATTGCAATTCAGGACCTGATGGCAGCCGCCGCAATGTTCGAAGCTGCGCAGGAAATGAATCAGGTCCAGTACGTAGACTTTTGAGGAATGCATCCATGATTACCTGGCAGGACTATGCCGTCGCCGACCCTGATGCCCTGGAAACACCCGCCATGTTGGTTTTCCAGGACCTGATGAACAACAACATCAGTGATGTTTGTGAGTTAGTGGGTGGAGGTGAGAACCTGATAGCGCACGTCAAGACGCACAAAGCAGAGGCGATAGTGCGTAAGCAGATCGAGCTTGGTATTGGTGGGTTCAAGTGCGCCACACTTAAAGAACTGGAAATGGTGCTTGAGGCCGGAGCGCGCAAGGCGATTCTTTCCTACCCGCAGTGCCAGGAGATCAAGATAGAGCGCCTTTGTGACCTGGTCTCGTCAAACCCGGACGCGTGGATCGCCGCTATTGTCAGTTCCCCGTTTCATCTCAACGTACTGGCCACCGTTGCGACACGCCGGGAGCAGTCCTTGCGTGTAATGCTGGACCTGGATGCGGGCATGCACCGCACCGGGATTGGTTTTGGCGCGGACGCGACCAATTTATACCAGGATATCGACGCACACCCGTTTTTGCAGCCATCCGGTTTTCACTTGTACGACGGACACGATCACTTTAGCGACGTTGTTCGACGTGAGGCAGAGGCACAGCGACACATCGAGTCGCTACAGGAATTTCAACAACAGATCGAGTCGGCAGGAATACCCGTTCCATGTGTTGTCGCGGGTGGCAGTTTTTCGTTTGCTTACTACGCACGGACAGAGGGCATGTACGGTTCACCAGGGACGTTTATCTATTGGGACGCGGGCTATCGTGCGGACATGCCCGACATGCCGTTTCGTTGTGCTGCCCTGATCCTGACCCAGGTGGTGGACCGTTACCCCGACTCGGGGACGATTACAACGGATCTGGGAAGCAAAGGTATCAGTTCGGATCTTCTGCTCGAGGAAAGAGCGTTCCTGCTTGGTCATGAAACGGCCGAACTGGTATCGCAAAGCGAAGAGCACGGGGTATTTCGTATCGAGGGTGAATTGCCTCAGGTGGGCGAATATTTGTTGGCAGTGCCGGGTCATATTTGTCCGACAACGATCCGCTACCCTGGCAGTCACGTGGTCGATTCCACCGGCGAGGTAGTTGACTACTTCCTGCACACAGCGAGAGATCGCCAATAGAACGAATCGCAAATACCAGAATCCGAACTAACCTAGTGGTTCGAGGCGGGACGCGAGTTCGCGTTGTTCTTCGGGCGAAAGATCCTGCAACGGCGCACGTACTCCACCGCCGTCGAAGCCACGTTGGCTGCAGGCGAATTTGATCTTGGGGTTGTAATTGCCGCGCCAGATATAGAGCAACGACGGGATCATGCGTGACCACAGCGTCATGGCTGCTTCAATGTCGCCACTCCTGACCAGGTCAAACAGCTGTACGCTTTCGTGCGGCATATAGTTGGCGCCACCCCAGATACAGCCTTGCGCACCGGCAATAAACGCGAACACCGTATTCGTATCGCATCCGTTCAGCACCTTGCAACCGGTGGCGAGGTACTCCTGGTGCGTCGTGAGGTCACCGGCACTGTCCTTGATGTAATTGAAGTGCTCAAGCTGGTTCAACCGTATTAACAGCTCGACTGAAATGCCAATCCCCGTAGTCTGCGGGATGTTATAGCCAATAATGTCTGTATCAATCGCGGCGTCGATGGTCTCGTAAAATGCAAACAGACCGTCATCGTCCTCCGGGCCTTCGAGGTATGGCGGCAAGATCATCAACGCATCGGCGTCCAGTCCCTGCGCATGCCTGGAACGTTCGATCACTTCATCAAGCACCAGCGCCGAGGTCTGGCAAATCAGTTTGCAACGCCCGTCAATTCGCCTGGCGCCGAGTTCGTAGAGTTGCTTGCATTCCGCCTGGGTAAGATAAGGATGCTGCCCGGTGCCGGCGCCCAGTACCAGCCCGTGTACGCCGGCGTCGATATAGATGTCAATCAACTCCTCCCAGCGCGCATAGTCGATGCTGCCATCGGCATGCATTGGTGTTTGCATGGCGAGATTTATTCCGATGAGATCGCTCATTGTTTCGTTCCCTCTGGAGGTCAGAAGCCTCGTAGTTGCTCGACCATAGGTTCAAGTTGTTTTTCGTAATTGCGCCATTCGTCTGAACTGCCCTGATAAATTTCCTTTCGTACCTGAGATACGGAGGCAGTCTGAATTGCTCGCTTGATGTCGTAGAACTCCAGGCACTGATCTTCCCAATCCAGGCCGATATGGTCGAGCAGCTTGCGGGACTCGTCCTCCTGGTGTTCGGTAAGCGCCTCGTAATTCAAGTCGTAAATTCGCCCGGGGAACTTCTCATGCCAAAATTCCATCATGTCGACGTACATTTTGTAGTAATCGCAGACGTCCTGAAGGTCATAAGTGAAGCTGCTGAAAGTTCCGGAAAAATAATGTTTGTAGTTCGACCAGCAGGTTGCGCGCGCATCCCTTTTGACGTGGATTATTTTTGCCTCCGGAAGCGCCGAAATAATGAAACCGATCGAGAGGAAATTGGCTGGCATTT
>JBLHLN010000304.1:0-3313 GCA_047620565.1 Woeseiaceae bacterium | reverse complement strand
GGGTCACGCTTTCGTGACAAGATAGTGCCGTATGCCGCCAAAGCATCACCTGCCGTAGCGGCGGCGCTGGCAGACTCTGCAGCGTCCCTGAAAATTGACTACGTTATCGGGATCACAGCGGCGACACCGGGATTTTATGGTCCGTCCAGCCGATTCATAGAGGGTCTAGCGAACACAATTCCGTCAATCAAGACGCAACTGTCTGACCTGCAGGTCGAGGACCACAAAGTGGTCAATATGGAGATGGAGTCCAGCTTGTTGTTTCACCTCGCCGGCCATTTAGGATGCCTTGTTGGCACCATTTGTCCCATCATCAGCAAGCCGACAGCGAGCACGGCTATTCTCGATTACAGCGCGAGCATAGAGAGTGCGATCAGTATCGCAATGAGTGCTATGTGTGAACTGAACGGTGTTCAGCCTGTTGCCAACACGTAACGCGAGATACTAGGCCCGGTCCGCAACCAGGACTAGCGATAAGCCGGATTTTCACCCACTACGTAGTAGTCAACGCTCTTTTAGTGGCGAAGTCTGCTTTCACCGATAGCGGTCGTTCAAACCACCCGATATTAATGAGTTTGAGGGGCTGCTAACGGCCAGAAGCGGACGTAAAAAAACCCCGTCGAAGCGGGGTCTCGTCGTTCTCGGCAGGTGATCTAGTCGCCTGAAATATCTACTCCATGATCAGAGATCCAAGTCCATTGCCCGTCTTCTTTCAGGCATACGTCCGTCCAACGTTGCGTAGAGTATTCCACCTCATCCGTAGCGTTGTTTGTGGTCTTGCTGGTCTGAATATAGGTCACAACCGCCATGTTCCCTTTCACGATTACGGATAGGGGCTTGAAAAGCAGTGTCTCGGAGTCAAAGTTCCCAAGGCCGTCAGCAGATGCGCAGACAGGCAATAGCATTGTCACAGCAATCAAGATAGTTCTAAATTGACCAGACAGCTTTCGCCGGCATTTCGAAAATCGGCCGAGCGCGGACACCGTACACGCTGATCGGCACAAAAAGTCGCCTGTCGATAAACCAGAGTAATTTCCGGCGATCGAAACTTGGTAAAATGACCGATGTCCGCTTTGGGTCAGTAGCGGCCACTAGCAGACACAGTCAGATGCGGCTGTTACTCGATTTTCACTGAGTTCCAGAGGGTGCTGGTTGAGCAATCCGCAACATCGCCCCAGGCTTCGTCGGCCTCGGCAGCCGCTGAGCCTTGATAGGCATCTTCAAAGGCACCCCAGTTTTTCACGTTGTCGGCAATCAGCACGAAGGTGAAAACGTCCAGGTTGTCCGATGCGATTGGAAACTCAAGATGACCTTCAAATTCTTCCGCACCGTCCATCGACTTTACGGCGTTCATCCACGCGACAGAGACTTCCATTAACTCGGCTTGGCTCTTACCTTCCTTGAGTTCACAGGACCAGAGTTGGACGAGGGAATCCGCGTGCGCCGGGCTGATGAAAGCGATCAATAAAATGCTGGCGACCAGCATAGAGAGTTTACTTTTCATTTTTATCTCCTTTGGAGTCTCTAATAGTCTAGTTCAAATCAAGACTACTGCCAGTCGATGCTCACCGAGACTGGGCCGCAGCGTGTCGCGATGACTGCTTTGGGTCAGTAGCAGCCGCTCAGAGCGAACATTGAGAATTTGACATTTCTGAGCGTCTGCTTTCATCTAAAACGGCCATTGCTGAATCCGGCTATACTCGGTGGCCGCCTTTCAAGCAGCGTGGCGGCGCAAGGCCAGTACAAACCCGCCTAGAATAGACTCTACAACACAAACGGGAGAATAATAATGAAGAAAGTATTACTAGTTCTATCAGGGATATTGCTCTTTGCAGGTGCGTATGCTCACGCCGATGAGGCGACCGAGGAGGCGGTCAAGAAGGCAATCATGGACGGCAACGAGTATGTCAAAGAGAATCTTAAGGACCAGGAGGACACCGTATCCGACGACGGATCACTGGAATTTTGGTCAAGTGGCGGATTTCTGCAGCAAGTTTCAGCCGACGATGAGCCTACTGAGTACGAGTCGATCAATATCGACGCGAAACATATCCACGTTATTACGTTGGTACCTGGAAAAATCGCGGTCGCCCAATATTACTCCGAGGGCTCTATGGCGCCCAAGGGAAGTGCTGCCGTGAGCAATTATCGGACGCGAGCAACGCAAGTAATGGTTAAAGAAGACGGCAAGTGGAAAGTTCGAGCGGCGCATTGGTCGCCGATTGCCGGCGGCTCGGGCACCACCCAGACCGCGGTAGACTGAAGGTCCAATTTGCCAGATGCTAGCATTCGGCGTTGAAATACCCCGGGTCCCAGCGGTAGTTTTGGATTAGGAAGCCCCGGCGTAGCCGGGGCTTCTTTCGGGTGAAATACATACGCTCCAGTTGCCAGTGGAGTCGTATCCTCGCATTTGCCCGAGTAGCCTGTACCAAATGCCCAAACACCGGATATCACGGTCACATGTCGGTCTTGATCGTGATGATGGGGAGGGAACGTCAGGCCAGGAGGAATCTTGAGGCGAGTGAACGTCTGCTTCCGGGGGTAAAGCAGTCACTCACGGGATTTAACGATCTCGCTTATCTGCATTTCGGGCGCAATGTTCGTATAGTTCGGGACGTCCGCAGAAAGCTCCTCGCCGTGTTTTTCAAAGCCACGCTTAAAATCGTCTATGGTTGGGAATTCGATGTGCACAATACAGATGTATGGGGCTGCTTCCCCATCCGCGGCTTCGATCCCTCTTTCAACTTCAAAATCACCCATGCCGAAATCAGCTAAACGCTTCTTGACTAGCGGCATGTGTGTGTTCACGTAATAGTCGAAGTCAAATTCCGAGTTCGACATATCCCTGTAAAGTCCCGTGACCCGAATCATGGTCGCCCCCTTAAACCGAAGAATTAGAAAGATTTGAATCGATGGTTATTCACCGACCACTTTGGGTCTCATTAGCGGCCCTTTTCATACATTCTAGCCCAACGGCAGCCTTCGGGGGTAAAGCCCGACACCCGACAAGGTGATATTGAGAGTCCCAGGCTGAATGTCTGCTTTCATCGAAAGCGGTCACTCGCAAGTGATTGGACAATAACCGATCGTCAGATGAATAGTTGGCTCGGATTCGTCTCACCACCTCGCTACCTTACATAAGGCCCGACGCAGTTAAACGTCGTTTTCGTGATACGGGTAAACGAAATTGGCGACTATTTCTGTCAGAGTTTAACGACGATTATTAGTATTGGTTGAATGACTCGAATGACCTCGTAACTGCGTCCACGAACACAGGGAGTCACGTCATGATCAAAGCCAGCTGGGTGGCGCT
>JBLHLN010000303.1:0-3346 GCA_047620565.1 Woeseiaceae bacterium | reverse complement strand
AGCGCGCCTGCAGCACAGTAGTCACGTAGTTCAGACCGCCCATCGTGAATGCAACGATAAATACGGCCAGTGATGCGAGCATCATCAAAATGCCGAGATCCATGCCCGGCGTGCCCGGACTGATCGCTTGCGGTGGATACAACGTCCAACCGGCGCCAGTGGAACCTCCTGGCACAAAGAAACTGGCGATGAGGATGATAACGGACAGCAAATACACCCAGTAGCTGAGCATATTCAAGAACGGGAACACCATATCCCGAGAGCCGCACATCAATGGAATGAGATAATTGCCAAAGCCGCCCAGGAACAACGCCGTCAGCAGGTAGATCACCATGATCATGCCGTGCATGGTGATGAACTGATAATAGTTTTCCGGATTGATGAAGGCAAAATCGTCGGGAAAACCGAGTTGTAGCCGCATCATGGCGGACAGGCCGAGCGCGATCAGTCCGACAAATATCGCCGTGAGCGAGTACTGGATCGCGATGACCTTATGGTCCTGACTCCAGATGTACTTGGTGATGAAAGTATCCGGATCGTGGTGCTCTTGCTCATGATCACGATCTGCGTATGCAACGTAAGACATAGATTACCGACCTATAAAGTGTTGATGTATGCGATGACGTCGTTGATCGCTTGTTCGTCGCGCAACGTGATACTCATGAGCCCCATTTGAAAACCGTAGTAATCCTTGGGATGAGCACCGCGCACGCCGGTTTTAAAATTATCCAGTTGCCTGGCCATGTACCAATCTGAACTTCCGGCGATTTTTGGCGCGTTCAGGGCCTGGTTGCCCATGCCGTCACCGCCATGGCAGTAGGCGCACACTGTGTAAATCGCCTGTCCATTTTCGACGTCACCCTCAACTGTCGCTTCGAGCGAGTTATCGGGCAAGGCGGCAATGTGAGCGACGACATTATCGACGGCGGCCTCATCAGCCAGTGTCGCCACCATGCCGACCATCTGCTGGCCGAATGTATCGTCCTGATGCACGCCGCGCAGGCCGCTCTTGTAACTCAGAATCTGACGTTTCAGATACCAATCTGACTGACCCGCGATCTTCGGCGCATTCATTGCGGGAACGCCCTGTCCCTGGGGCCCATGACAGGCCGCACAGACTCCATATTGAGTTGCACCAATAGCGGCATTACCGGCCACTCTGGAGCTCTGCTCAGCGAAAGTGGGCTGCTCAGCCAGCCAGGTATCGAAATCGGCCTGCTCATCAACTACGACGGCGCCGCGCATCGCGAAATGACCGACTCCGCAAAGTTCTTCACACAGCAACTCGAAACGACCGGTTCTCGTCGGCGTCAGCCACATAAACGTGTTCATGCCGGGAACCAGGTCCATCTTGACGCGGAACTGCGCGACAGTGAAATTGTGCAATACGTCTTTGGACCGTAATGAAAATTTGACGGGCTTGCCGAGCGGCACGTGGGCTTCAGGATTGTAGACGATGATATCGTCCTGACCGTTTGGATCCTCAGGATCGATGCCGAACGGGTTTTCGTTCGAAATACGCTCTGCATCAACCTCGCCGAGCTTGCCGTCTTCACCCGGGTAGCGGAACGTCCAGTGCCATTGCTGGCCTACTGCCTCAACAATATGAGCGTTCTCCGGCACGTCCACGAACTTGGCCCAGACAAACAGGCCTGGCGTCAACATGGCTGCTACGCCGATTGCGGTCAGACCCGTAAGCCAGTATTCCAGTTTCTTGTTTTCGGGCTCATACGTAGCACGCGCGCCCTTCTTGTAGCGGTATTTGATGACGCAATACGCCAGGAACAGATTCACGGCCACGAAGACAAATCCCGTGACGTAAAAAGTGATGTCCATCGTAAAGTCCACCATTGACCAGTTGGAAGCCAACTCGGTGAAATACCAGGGACTCAGGAGGTGAAAGAGGATGGAACCAACGACGAGCAGAATCAGGACAACAGCTAAAGGCATACTTCATGCATCCTTTTGAAGGTCGAGCGATTTATGACCCAGTGACCGAATTACTCGTCACCAGTATTCTTAAGTCTTATTCAGTTCGCTTTCTTGCTGTTTTAGCTGTGGTTGTTCTGTATCGAACTCATTCTTGTTATTTCCAGCGAACTGACCCCATTGACCGAGGATAGTGGATTAAGTAGGTATTTTCCACAGGTTCAAAGCCCAATATCTCTCTTGACTTTCTCCTCTGCTTTTTTTAAGTCCGATTGCAGGTCCTCCAGCTCTTGTTGCAAGGGCCGGGTCAGCATGGCCGATTCCGTCTTCCAGTCGATTGTCGGCGTGGTTACCTCCGGCACTGGCGAGGTCCCTGCTACCCGCAGCACCGGGTCGTCCTTGGGCTGCGACTGAGCATTAATAATCGCTATAACGACCAGTGCTGCAGCGACTCCGGTCAGGCTGCTCGCCCACCAGAAAGCCGCAGGACGTGGCTGTTTGGCAGGCAGGTCCGGCCTTTCGGGAGTTACACCCTGTAAAGACGCCGCGATTCGACGATCGAGTTCATCCGAGACCTGCACATCAATCATTGCAGCATCGGTTTTCAGTTGTTTCGTCAGCTTATCCATAGGCTTTACTTCCATTGTTCTTGTGGTTCATCTCTGTACCCAGGGCCTTGCGCGCGCGCAGCAGATTTACCTTGGTCCAGGAATCAGATCGATCCAGTGCTTTTGAGATGTCGCTTATCGACATATCTTCCGCGTATCGCAGCCATGTGGCTGCAAATACGTCATCGTTAAGTACGCGGCGCGCGCTTACCCACAAGTTCTCTGTCTCGGAATGTGCGATGCAATGCAGCAGTGGATCACTCTCCTCATCGCTCAGTTCGCCAATCTCAACCATGTTTTCCGAGCGCATTTTTTGAGCATTGCGAATTGCGATCCGGTACAACCAGGTGCTGAATCGCCAGCGAGGATCGTAGGAATGCAGGTAACGGTAGGCCGCTATCATTGTGTCCTGCAACACATCTTCTGCATCAGCGAAACTCGAGCAGCGCGTCAGCAGGAATCGCAACAATCGCGTTCTATAACTGCGAACGAGGTCCGCGAAAGCATCCGCGGACCCCGCTTTCGCGGCATTGATCAATTGCAGCTCGTCAGTCACGTAGCGTTGCGACTACCAGGCTGGGATCGATAGCCACCGAAAGGCTCAGGCTATTGCCCTTAGCCTCGACCTTGGTGCTCTGCAATACAGCAATCGCGTCATCGTCCATGCTGTCATCAAATGAAACCAGGCTAATCAGCCCGCGGGCGACGCTGGCCAGAGATTGAGCCATGTCCGGTTCGGTCGTAATGAGCTCTACCTCTATCGCAAGCTTATTTGCCACTGCCGCAACCAGGACCGCTACCTGCTCGGT
>JBLHLN010000302.1:0-3346 GCA_047620565.1 Woeseiaceae bacterium | reverse complement strand
ATGCAGACTCCTGTTTTGTCAGAAACGGCCGCGGCAAATGGCAGGCGGATCTGTACCAGCTTGCACAGTTGCGGCTTGCCGCCGCCGGCGTAGTCGATATATATGGCGGTGGGCTATGCACTTTTAACCAGTCAGATCGCTATTTCTCCTATCGCAGGGATGGTCAGTGCGGGCGCATGGCCAGCTACATATTTCGCGAGGCATAATGGCCCCAGAATTCGCTTGAAAAGCACTAATCCGACTCAATCTATTGCGGACTCTCGGTTGTTAGCTAATAAGGTTCTGTTATGCGGATGGATAAACTCACCAGCAAGTTCCAGATGGCGCTCGCTGAAGCGCAGTCGCTTGCTGTTGGCCTCGATCACCAGTTTATTGAGCCCGCTCACCTCCTGGTAGCGTTGCTTGATCAACAGGGCAGCACCGTGCGTGGGCTCCTGACGAAATCCGGCGCCAACGTCAATCTGCTGCGCTCGCAACTTGGCGAGGCGTTGGATCGCCTGCCGAAGGTCGAGGGCACCGGTGGCGAAATCCATGTTGGCAACGACCTGACGAAACTACTGAATCTGACCGATAAGCTCGCACAAAAGCGGGATGATCAATACGTTTCAAGCGAACTGTTCGTACTTGCCTGTCTCGATGACAAATCGCCGCTGCTGGCCATTTTGCAACAGGCAGGTGCTGTACGCGGCGCGGTCGAAAAATCCATTGACGAATTGCGTGGCGGCCAGCAAGTGAACGATCCAAACGCGGAAGACACACGCCAGGCGCTGGAAAAATACACTATCGATCTGACCGAGCGTGCCGAGCAGGGCAAGCTTGATCCGATCGTCGGTCGTGACGACGAAATTCGTCGTACGATCCAGATTCTGCAGCGGCGCACCAAGAATAATCCTGTTCTGATAGGCGAACCAGGCGTTGGCAAGACCGCCATTATCGAAGGTCTTGCGCAAAGAATAGTCAATAACGAGATTCCGGAAGGCTTACGCGGTAAACGCATATTGTCGCTTGACCTCGGAGCGCTGATTGCGGGCGCAAAATTCCGCGGAGAGTTCGAGGAGAGACTGAAGGCGGTGCTCAACGATCTGGCGAAGCAGGAAGGTCAGATTATTCTCTTTATAGATGAGCTGCATACGATGGTCGGTGCCGGTAAGGCCGAAGGGTCGATGGATGCCGGCAATATGCTAAAGCCAGCCCTGGCCCGTGGTGAACTGCATTGCGTTGGCGCGACCACGCTTGACGAATACCGCAAGTATCTTGAAAAAGATGCTGCGCTGGAGCGGCGCTTTCAGAAGATTTTGGTTGAAGAGCCCACCGTCGAGGATACGATCGCGATATTACGTGGCCTGAAAGAACGCTACGAAGTTCATCATGGCGTTGAAATTACCGATCCGGCGATCGTTGCTGCGGCAACGTTGTCGCATCGCTATATAAGTGACAGGCAACTGCCGGATAAAGCGATCGACCTGATTGATGAGGCTGCATCGCGCATTCGAATCGAAATCGATTCAAAGCCTGAGGAAATGGACAGGCTTGAACGGCGCATCATTCAGCTGAAGATTGAACGAGAGGCGCTCAAAAAGGAGTCCGATGACGCCTCGCGGAAAAGGCTTGACGATCTGCAAGTGCAGCTGACGGAGCTTGAGAAGGAATTTGCCGACCTCGAGGAAATCTGGAAAGCCGAAAAAGCAGCAATGCAGGGGACGACACATATTAAGGAAGAGCTTGAGCGTGCGCGTCTCGAACTCGAAACAGCACACCGTGCCAGTGATCTTGCTCGCATGTCGGAATTGCAGTACGGGCGGATTCCCGAGCTTGAAAAGCAGCTTGAGGATGCACTACAGGCTGAAACAAAGGAGGCCACGCTGGTTCGCAATAATGTGACCGACGAAGAGGTCGCTGAAATCGTTTCGAAGTGGACCGGGATTCCGGTGTCGAAAATGCTGGAAGGCGAAAAAGACAAGTTGTTGCAGATGGAGGATCACGTGCAGAAGCGTGTCGTCGGCCAGAGTGAAGCGGTGACTGCTGTCGCCAATGCGATTCGTCGTTCCAGAGCCGGACTGTCTGACCCGGATCGTCCAATCGGCTCGTTTCTTTTCCTTGGACCAACTGGCGTAGGCAAAACTGAGTTAACCAAAGCGCTTGCCAATTTTCTGTTCGATACTGACGATGCGATGGTGCGCATCGACATGTCTGAGTTCATGGAGAAGCACTCGGTGGCGCGACTTATTGGCGCACCGCCTGGTTACGTTGGCTATGAAGAGGGTGGTTATCTGACCGAAGCCGTACGGAGACGCCCGTACTCGGTAATTCTGCTCGACGAAGTTGAGAAAGCGCATCCTGATGTATTCAACGTATTGCTGCAGGTGCTCGATGACGGCCGCCTTACGGACGGCCAGGGCCGGACGGTCGATTTCCGCAACACGGTGATTGTGATGACTTCGAACCTTGGTTCACAAAGAATCCAGGAACTTGCAGGGGAACAAAACTACGCAGCGATGAAGGACGCAGTGATGGACATTGTGTCGCAGCATTTCCGTCCGGAGTTTCTCAACCGGGTAGATGATGCCGTGGTTTTTCATCCGCTTGGCCGGGAACATATTCGCGCGATCGTCGATATTCAGCTGAGCTACCTGTATGCGAGGCTCGCCGAACGGGATATGAAGATCGTTCTTTCGGATGCCGCAAGAGACAGGCTGGCTGATGCTGGATTTGATCCGGTGTACGGCGCCAGGCCACTAAAAAGAGCGATTCAGCAGCAGGTTGAAAATCCGCTTGCCCAGGAGATCCTGCAAGGTAACTTCTGTCCAGGGGATACGATTGAGGTTGGCGTGGCGGACGACCGACTCGAATTCCAGAACGCCGCGTAAAAGAACTATAATCATTAGCCCGCCGCGGCCAGCTTCATGGCCGCGGCGAAACCCTGAAACGGAGATCAATGCATGCCGATTTATGAGTATGCCTGTAAGCACTGCAAACACACGCTGGACGCGCTGCAGAAGATGAGCGACGATCCACTTGTGGATTGCCCGGAATGCGGTGAACCAGCGTTGAAGAAATTATTGTCGGCGCCAAGATTCAGGCTTAAAGGTGCCGGCTGGTACGAGACCGATTTCAAGAAGGACAATCAGCGCAATGTGCTGAAGAGCGACTCGGAGCCCGCAAAGACCGAGAAGAAAGAGAAAAAATCCGAGACGAAAAAATCGGACGACAAGTCAGTGACAAAGGCAAAGAGCAAGTCAGAGTCCAAATGACAAATAGGTTGAGCGAGACGTAATGAAGCGACTACGACGATATATCGTTGCAGGAATTCTGATCTGGGTGCCGATAGGCGTCACCATATTCCTGT
>JBLHLN010000301.1:0-3403 GCA_047620565.1 Woeseiaceae bacterium | reverse complement strand
TGCCAGCAATTTGCATGCCCGGTTGCGCGATTACCATGCCGGCGACACCGTGACGATTACAGTGTTCCGTGACGAATCACTTGTGCGTCACCGCGTGAGACTTGGAGATGCCCCGGAGGACACCTGCTACCTCGAGGTTGAAACAGACCCCGGCGAAGTGTCCCGAAAGCTGCAGGATGCTTGGTTGGAAGCGGCCTCATAGGAAGCTTTGTGGGAGCGGCTTTGTGGGAGCGGCTTTAGCCGCGAATCCCGACGAAAAAACGGATTCCACCCGCGACCCAACCAATCACCAACTATTCACCACTGTTATCAGGCGTAAATCCTTCGACCCTGCGATACAGGAAATAGGAATAAACCACTGGCACCAGCGCAGCGACGATGGTTGCACCGAGAAGCCAGCGAACGGGAAACCGGACGAACGCGTTCAGGAACAGGAAGAAACCAATCAACACAAATATCCGGCCGCCAAATCGATGCGTCCGGTCCCACACCTCGTCACTCGCCAGCGTCCATGGCGTTTTTATGCCCAGGAAAAAATTCTTCCGAACTTTGCCGAGGTAGCTTCCCATGATGATGAATAGCAAGCCGACTCCGGCAAATATCATTTCGTTGATGTAAACATTTCGGCCGCTGCCTTCAAGCAGAACGAGGAGTGCCACGCCTGACATAAAGCCGACCAGTGCGACCGTGAAAATATTTAGTACGCCCGTGAATTTCTCCGTACGAAATCCTTGCGGAGAAATTGCCGGAATGACTTTCATTAGCAGAAAAACAAAAATCGCGGAGAGCGGCAGGATAATCATGCCCCATGGTTTCGACATCGTGCCGTCGACCTGCCCTTCGATATTCCAGTGTGTCGGAATCTGATCCGGCAGAGACGGATACAAAAAAGCGGCAGTGGTGACGGCAATCGCAATGAACGCAAGGCATAAAATATTGGCAATCTTTGTGCTCATCGCTTGTTGCTCCGCTTATTGCTCCGGTGATTATCAGATCAGCGCCAGTGACTTCGCAAATATTTCTATATCGAACGTGGATTGCATGGCCTGAACCTCACCATCAAGGTGAGAGTGCAGTGGAATGTCCGCGCTCAAACTGAAGTGCCTGACCGGTTTGCAGGTTACTTCGGGCGCATGCACATGGGTGCCTTTCATCAGACTGGGTAGAAGCGACAGCACTCTTCTTTTCCCGACCGGGCCAACAACAACCAGGTCAAGAAAGCCATCGTCGTTCCTTGCCATTGGCGCAACATGAAACATGCCGCCGACCCACGGACCATTGCTGATGTTGGCAAGTGTAATTTCACCACTCCATGACTGATCAGCGTATTGCATGCGGACAGTGGGGGTTGTGATGCCATCGCGAATGCCGCGAAATATGGCAATGAGGTAAATCAGATCGCCAATGGGCCAGCGGATGCTGGCTGCAAT
Organism: Woeseiaceae bacterium; assembly: GCA_047620565.1. GTDB lineage: Bacteria > Pseudomonadota > Gammaproteobacteria > Steroidobacterales > Woeseiaceae > SZUA-117. The sequence goes on along the minus strand of JBLHLN010000301.1, from coordinate 1,973 downwards.
GCGATTGATTTTTGCGTCAAAACCGATGCCGGCGCCGTTGGCAAAAAAGCGATCATTCATGCGCCCTACGTCAATGTAGCGTGGCGGCGTATTGCTGGACAGGCGGTCAGTCAGTTCACGAGTGGCATTTTGCCAGCGAAGGGGAATTGAGCAGGCTTTTGCGAAGTCGTTGCCAGTGCCGAGCGGGATGACGCCAAGTGCCGTGTCGGTTTCGGCCCGCATAATGCCGTTTACGGCCTCATGGATGCTGCCGTCGCCGCCAGCGACTATGATCCTGGCAGAACCGGACTTCGCAGCGTCGAAAGTTTGATTTTCAATCTCCCCGGGGGCCGTGCTTTCCACGACAACACAGTTCAGTTTGCAATTTTGCAATTTTGCGGAGATTGCAGGAAGGCACTTTGCGGCACGACCCCGACCGGCGACTGGATTGACTAAAACAGGAATTGGCGTACTGCTCATTGTATGCATGCCGCTTGGACTACGTGGCCAGATGCTACAATGCAGCTCCACTTTCTACAAAACATCTGGTTAGTTCATGCTTGAGCTTGGCGTCAAATTCGTGCTTAGTTATTTCATTGGTTCTGTCATGGGTTCGATGATTGTCGGCTGGCTGCGCGGTGGTGTCGACATTCGTAAAATGGGCAGTGGCAATGCCGGCGGGACGAATGCTCTGCGAACGCAGGGATGGTTATTTGCTTTTGCGGTTGTTGTCATTGACGTCGGCAAAGGAGTGATCGGAGCGGGCGTCGTGCCTGGCCTGGAGTTGCCATTCATTCCGATCGACAACGAAATTTCAAGAATGTGGCTGGTGTTGTGTTGTGCTGCGGCAGCGGTCATAGGGCACGTTTGGCCAATGTGGCACAACTTTCGCGGTGGCAAGGGTGCCGCAACTTTGGTTGGCACCCTGATTGTGCTGGCGCCGTCCATAATTCTGCCAATTCTGCTGGTATGGGGATCAGCGCTGCTGCTTTCTGGCTACGTCGGGCTTGCGACAGTCATGGCTGGTGTTTCAGCGCCGTTCTACCTCGCGTTGACGCGACTTCCGGAGGACCAGCCGATATTCATTTATTGCGTCGTGCTGGCGATGTACATCGTTTTCAGTCATCGATCGAACATTGCGCGAATGCGACAGGGAACTGAGTCCAGGGCACTGCAACCAATATTTTCCCGCAAGAGCCAGTAAATACCCGTGAGTGTCCTTAATGTTGAAAGTATTCGCGGGCGAATCACGAAGAACTCAGGCGCGCACCTTGATTTGCTCGAAGTATTTTCCGGGATTGAGTCGACCAATAGCTATTTGATGGCCCAACCCCGACCTCCTGTGGGCTGCTTTCGGGTCGCGATTGCGGAACACCAAACAGCGGGGCGCGGCCGGCTTGATCGTACCTGGCAATCGCCGCCATCAAGCGGGCTTTACATGTCGATGTCCTATTCATTTGCAAAGATTCCGGAAAACCTGCCTCCGCTGACGCTCGCAGTTGGCATTGGCATAGCAAAGGCCATGGGTGAGCTGGATATTCGTGGCATCGGTCTGAAATGGCCGAACGACATCATTGCCTGCGATGGCAAAGTTGGCGGAATATTGACGGAGGTGATGCCAGGGAAAAGTGAAACTGTTTCCGTCGTCGTTGGCCTTGGCCTCAACATCGATCTGCACTCGGCGAAGCAGGAATTAAATTTACGTGGGCCACTTGAAAAGGCGACAGATCTACGCTGTTGCGCGGAGCGACTGCCGGACTGGTCTGCGATGTCCGCGACAATCATCGACGGTCTGTTTAATACTTTGGTCCGCTTCGATGCCGATGGCTTCCGGCCTTTTTTCGAAACCTGGCCACAATTCGATTGGTTGCGAGGACAAAGGGTTGTGGTTGAAGTCGCGGACGGTCAGGTTGAGGGGCTCGTGCAGGGAATCGAGGATGATGGTGCGCTGGTGGTCGGCGGTGAAAGAGTTTATTCAGGTAGCGTAAGTCGGA
>JBLHLN010000300.1:0-3414 GCA_047620565.1 Woeseiaceae bacterium | reverse complement strand
GAGATGCGTTGTCCAATATTTCCAACGATGAGGTCAAGGTCAAGGTCATCAGTTCGGGTGTTGGCGGAATTACCGAGTCCGACGCAACGTTGGCTGCGGCGTCAAACGCTGTAATTATCGGCTTTAATGTTCGTGCAGACAGTGCCGCCAGGAATGCGATAAAAGAATCCAATGTTGATGTTCGTTATTACAGCATCATTTACGAGGCGATTGACGACGTGAAAGCGGCGGTCAGCGGTTTGCTGGCGCCGGAAATTCGCGAAAATATCGTTGGCCTCGCTGAGGTGAAGGAAGTATTCAGCTCACCAAAACTTGGCGACATCGCCGGCTCGATAGTGATCGAGGGTTACGTCAAGCGGTCAAACCCGATTCGCGTCCTGCGCGATAGCGTAGTCATCTACGAGGGTGAGCTGGAATCACTGCGCAGGTTCAAGGATGACGTAAACGAAGTACGCTCCGGCACCGAGTGCGGAATCGGCGTGAAAAATTATAACGACGTCAAAGTCGGCGATCAGATCGAGTGTTTCGAACGCGTTGAAATTGCGCGCACGCTGGACTAAGAAGCAAGTCATGCCACGCGAATTTTCACGAAACCAGAGGATGGGAGCGCAGCTACAGCGCATTCTGAGTGAACTGTTGCGATTCGAGTCCAAAGATCCCGCGTTGGCCGAGGTTTCCTTAACGACAGTCGAGCTGACCAGGGATCTCAGCGTGGCCAAGATCTACTTCAGCCTGTTGAATCCGGATGATGATCCGCAGCCGGCGCTAAAAGGCCTGCAGCGGGCCTCAGGCTTCCTGCGCAAAAAACTGGGCGATTCACTGACTGTGCGACATGTGCCTGAGTTACGCTTCGTCCATGACGACAGTATCGCGCACGGTGCGGCGATCAGTCGCCTGATAGACGAAGCCACAAGCGCCGACGGCGGTAGCTGAGTTATGAACGATTGAGTATGGATGGCCAACTGAAAAAAATGGCCGTTGATGGCTTGTTGCTGTTGAACAAGCCGGCCGGCATCACGTCGAACCAGGCGCTGCAAAAGGTCAAACGACTTCTCAATGCTCGAAAAGCGGGGCACACCGGCAGTCTCGATCCGGCAGCGACAGGCATGTTACCGCTTTGCTTCGGTGAGGCCACCAAGGTCTGCGCTTACCTGCTGAATGCGGACAAGTCGTATCGGGTGACTGCGAAACTGGGTGAGGCGACGGATACCGCGGATGCAGATGGCAAGATCATTGCGACTGCCGAAGTGCCTGAACTGACGCGCGAGAAATGGCAACAGATTCTGGCCGGCTTTCGAGGCGAGTCGCAGCAGGTGCCACCGATGTATTCAGCGCTGAAGAAAGACGGCAAGCGGCTGTACGAGCTGGCGCGCAAGGGCGAGGTTGTTGAGCGCGATCCACGGCCTGTTCGCATTGACGAAATTGAACTGCTGGAAATTAGCGGTACCAGGCTGGTATTCCGGGTTCACTGCTCAAAAGGCACCTATGTACGGACGCTGGTTGAGGATATTGCCAGGATAGCCGGTACCGTGGCGCATACATCGCGACTGCATCGCGAGTCAGTTGGTGATTTTCGTGCCGAAGACATGCTGGACATGGCCGGGGCGGAGGAAGTGGCGCAGGAAGGTCCGGACGCATTGAGGGAGCGCCTGTTACCCGCAGATGTGGCTTTGGCGGCCTGGCCTGATTGCAGAGTTTCTGCCGCAGATGCTGATCGATTCAGCGGTGGGCAGGCAGTAGCGGCTGCGACGTCCGAGCCGGGTTTCGTGCGGGTTTATGCGGCTGATGGCCTGTTTCTGGGCGTCGGCGAGCGTGGCAGCGATGGCACTGTGGCGCCAAAACGAATATTTCACCAGGCAGACCGATAATGGAGCGCTGGCTGGTGTATTGATTTATGGACGCAGGCAAAAAAAGCCTGATTTTTTCGTGTTTTAGGCTATGACTGGACCGGAACTGACGCTAGAATAGCGCGCTGAAATTTAAGGGCCAGAAGATAGAAAGAACTAATTGGAGTTTCTTAGAAATGTCACTTTCAAGTGAAAACAAGAGCAAGATCGTCGCGGATTATTCCCGCGGTGAGGATGACACAGGATCACCTGAGGTACAGGTTGCCCTGTTGTCGGCACGTATAGCAGAGCTTACCGACCACTTCGGCGAGCACAAGAAAGATCACCATTCCCGGCAGGGTCTTCTGAAGATGGTTAACAAGCGGCGAAAATTGCTTGATTACCTCAAGACGAAAGATCAGGACCGGTATCGCGAGTTGATTACCCGACTCGGTCTCCGCCGTTAATTTTTAGCGGCCCCCTGGCAATGAATTAATTCTGAGTCGCCCCTGTAACGGGTCGCTGGATTGGTCGTGCCGTCTCACCACACTCGAGTATCAAAGTGAAAGCATTCAAAAAAACGTTCCAATATGGGGAACATCAGGTATCCATAGAAACCGGCGGGATTGCTCGTCAGGCTGACGGTGCAGTTTTAGTCGACATGGCTGAAACAACCGTTCTGGTAACGGCAGTTGGCAGAAAGACTGCTGATCCGGGCCGGGACTTCTTCCCGCTGACGGTCAACTATCAGGAAAAGACCTACGCTGCGGGCAAGATTCCGGGTGGCTTCTTTAAACGAGAAGGTCGCCCCAACGAGAAAGAAGTATTGACCTGCCGATTGATCGACAGACCGGTACGTCCTCTTTTTCCCAAGGGCTTCAAGAACGAAGTGCAGATCATTGCAACCGTTGTGTCATTGAATCCTGATGTGGATCCGGATATTCCAGCTCTTATCGGTGCATCTGCGGCGCTCGCAATTTCAGGCATGCCGTTTGCTGGCCCGATAGCTGCTGCGAAAGTTGGCTACAAAGATGGCGATTACATTCTGAATCCTGGGCTGGCCGCTGTTGCAGAGTCTGACCTGGAGTTGGTTGTTGCGGGTACGGCGGATGCGGTTCTCATGGTTGAGTCCGAAGCAATCGGCCTGTCTGAGGAAGTTATGCTCGGAGCCGTTGTTTTTGGCCACGAGCAAATGCAGACCGCGATCACAGCAATTAGTGAGCTTGCCGCTGAAGTTGGCAAGCCTTCATGGGACTGGCAGGGCCCGGTCGCTGACGAAGAGTTGGCAGCAGCAGTTGCTGATTCGGCCACAAGCGGTCTGTCTGATGCCTACAGAATTACGGACAAAATGGAACGTCAGGATGCGGTCCGTGCGGCCAAGAGTGGAGCTGTAGAGACGCTGGCGTCTGGTGAAGACGCGCGCTGGTCTGAAGATGAAGTTAAGGGCGCATGTTCCAAGCTCGAAAAAAATATCGTTCGCAAACGTGTAATTGCCGGTGAACCGAGAATTGATGGGCGCGACACCACGACGGTTCGTCCTATCGATGTAGAGGTTGGCATTCTGGCGCGAGCTCACGGTTCAGCTGTG
>JBLHLN010000299.1:0-3429 GCA_047620565.1 Woeseiaceae bacterium | reverse complement strand
CAGCAACCTGGACGTGGCCGTATCCATCGATACCAGCAAACCGGAAGTGATGCGGGCCGCCGTTGCCGCAGGTGCAACACTTATAAATGATGTATTCGCGCTGCGGCGCGATGAAGCGCTGGCAACCGCAGCAGAATTACAGGTCGCGGTTTGCCTGGTGCATATGTTCGGCCAACCGCAGACGATGCAGGAGCAACCGTCTTACGATAATTTGCCGGGCGACGTCATTGACTTTTTGCAGCAGCGGGTAGCGACATGTTTGCAGGCGGGAATAGCAGGTGACTGCATCATCATTGATCCCGGTTTCGGCTTTGGCAAGAACGACCAGCATAATTTGCAGATACTTGCCCGTTTGAGTCAGTTCTCTGATGTTGGGTTGCCAATACTGGTAGGCTTGTCACGCAAGCAAACGCTTGGCAATCTGACAGGCCAGAAGCCTCGGGATCGCGTGTTGGCTGGAGCCGTCGCCGCCGCAATCGCAGTGCGTCAGGGCGCACACATAGTCAGGACACACGACGTGGCGGCAACGGCAGAGGCGTTACGAATTGCTGACGCTGTCAGACAAGCCGGAAAGGACGAATGAGCAAAAAATTCTTTGGAACAGATGGGGTTAGAGGCACTGTCGGTGACGACCCGATGAGCGCTGAATTTGCGCTTCGTCTGGCCAGCGCGGCCTCGCAGGTCCTGGTGCCGGACGGTGGAACTGTCCTGATAGGCAAGGACACCCGGCTTTCCGGCTACATGTTCGAATCTGCGATGGAAGCGGGCTTCGTCGCAGCCGGTGCGGACGTCTTATTGTTGGGTCCTTTGCCGACACCCGCAATTGCATTCCTGACACAACAGCTGAAAGCTAATCTCGGCGTGGTCATTAGTGCGTCGCACAATCCTTATCACGACAACGGCATCAAGTTTTTCGACGGTGCCGGCGCCAAGTTATCGGACGATATAGAAAGGAAAATAGAAAGTTTGCTCAATCAGTCGGCCATTACGCTTGACTCGGCTCGATTGGGCCAGGCGAAACGAATAGATTCGGCACAGGAGCAGTACCAGAATTTTTGTGTAACCACCTTTCCAGACGACCTGGATCTTAATGGCGTCAAATTGGTTTTTGATGGCGCGAACGGTGCTGGTTACAAAGTTGGTCCCAGAACGCTCACCGAGCTGGGCGCAGAGGTTATTACCATCGGTTGCTCGCCAAACGGAAGAAACATCAACGACGGCTGCGGCTCGACTCAGCCTGAATTGCTGCAAAAGACAGTTCCTGCTGTCGAAGCCGCAGTTGGCATAGCCCTCGATGGCGATGGAGATCGGGTAGCCATGGTCGATGAGGCCGGCAACCTTATCGATGGTGACCAGCTGTTGTACATCCTCGCGACGTCACGGAAAGAGGAAGGCACGCTGAAAGGGCCTATTGTTGGTACGGTGATGAGCAATCTTGGGCTTGAACACGCGCTTGAGAGTCACAACATTGATTTCAGGCGTGCAAGTGTTGGCGATCGTTACGTACTGGAAATGCTTCGCCAGACGGGCGGCACTATCGGCGGTGAGACATCAGGCCATATGATTTGCCTGGATAAGACAACCACAGGAGACGGCTTGATCAGTGCGCTGCAGATTCTGGCTGTAATGAAGCGCAGTGGCAAAACGTTGTCCGAGCTTGCTGCCGGCATGTCGCGATATCCGCAGAAAATGCTGAATGTGGCAACCGACAAGCGGCTCGATCCGGCAAAATCGCCACAGATCCAGGATGCAGTCACGCAGGCCGAAAATGAACTTGCCGAGTCAGGTCGTGTGGTATTACGGGCTTCGGGCACAGAGCCAGTGATTCGCGTAATGGTTGAAGGGCGAAACGAGCACCAGGTGCTCGAACTCGCGAAACGGCTTGCCTCTGTGGTCGCAGAGACTTCTGCTTAGTCCGAAAAACCCCTTTAGCATAGGAAATATGGTGTTTTCGCGTTGCTTCTACAGATGCTCCCCGGTATCCTTGCGCGCCTTTTCAAGCTGATGGAATCGCTGTAATGCGTGGCTACCTGGTTGCCGGAAACTGGAAAATGAATGGCAGCAATGCCGCCAATGCCGAGCTCGTTGACGGCATCCTGACTGGCATGCCGGCCAGTACCGATGCAGTTGAGCTGTTGATTTGTCCATCGTTTCCCTATCTCGCGGAGATTGCGGGAATGGTGAGCGGCAGCACATTGGCGCTTGGGGCACAGAATGTGTCCGAGCACGGGTCTGGCGCCTTTACCGGCGAAACAGCGGGTTCAATGCTGAAAGATGTTGGCTGCGAGTACGTTCTCGTGGGCCATTCCGAGCGACGCGCGTTGATGGGCGAAAGCAGTGAAATCGTTGCGGCGAAATTTCAGGCCGCAATTGATTGCGGGCTGCGGCCGATCCTGTGTGTGGGTGAGACGCTGCAACAACGAGAGGCGGGAGAGACCGAAGCTGTCATTGATGAGCAGTTGCTGGCGGTACTGGATAGTGCCGGCGTCGATACGTTTGGCGCGGCGCTAATTGCTTATGAGCCGGTCTGGGCAATTGGTACAGGCATGACAGCCAGCCCGGAACAGGCTCAGGACGTGCACAAGCACATACGTGATGTGCTGGCTTCGCGTAGCGAGGAAGCGGCTGCTCGTACAAAAATACTGTATGGCGGCAGTGTAAAAGGTGACAATGCGGCTGGGTTGTTTTCCAAGCCTGACATTGATGGTGGATTGATTGGCGGGGCGTCTTTGAAACCCGCAGATTTCTTGGCGATTGCAGAAGCTGCTGCAGCGCTTAAATGAGGTAGAAATGGACAATATTCAAACAACGGTACTGACAATTCATACACTGATTGCACTGGGAATCATCGCGCTGGTCTTGCTCCAGCGCGGCAAAGGTGCAGATGCGGGTGCGGCATTTGGGGCCGGTGCATCCGGCACGGTATTCGGGGCTCAAGGCTCAACGAACTTCTTTTCCCGTACCACCGCAATCCTGGCAACCGCATTTTTTGCTACCAGCCTTTCGCTTGCTTATATAAGCAGCCAGCGTTCCGTCGCACCGGAAAGTATTATAGAGGGTACCCCGGTCACAGAGTCGCAACCGGCCACGCCTGACGCAGCGCCAGCGACGGAAGATTTATCCGAGCTGCCGGAGTTGCCGGATCTCGACGACGGTGCTACGGATGCGGACGATACCGAAATGCCGTCACTGGATGACGAAGAACCTGCGGCAGAGACGCCTCCCGAAGAGTAGTCTTCGGCTCACCGATTGAATCAGCCGATGTGGTGGAATTGGTAGACACGCTGTCTTGAGGGGGCAGTGGCGAAAGCTGTGCCGGTTCGAGTCCGGCCATCGGCACCATACTGAAAAGGCCGCCCTTGGGGCGGCCTTTTCAGTATGGTGTCGATAGCCGGGCTTCGCGGCATGTGGCCAATTTTGGTTGGGCGG
>JBLHLN010000298.1:0-3429 GCA_047620565.1 Woeseiaceae bacterium | reverse complement strand
GGGTCTTAACAGCCCGCATGTTATCGCGGCGGATTTTCAGCAGGGATTTTTATTACTGACGGATTTCGGCTCTGTGCAATACCTGGGCGAGCTGCGAGAACGGCCTGATCGGGCAGACGCATTATATCTCGATGCGCTGACGGCGTTGCTGACAATGCAACGCGAAGGTAACGAATTCCGTGCCAGCCTGCCGACCTATGACGACGAATTTCTGAGATTCGAATTATCAATTTTTCGTGAATGGCTTTGTGAGCAGCAATTGAGCATACGTTTTTCAAACGAAGACGAGGTCGCGTGGAAAAATTGCTGCGATTTGCTGGTCGAGAGTGCATTGCAACAGGAAAACGTTTTTGTGCATCGGGATTATCACTCCCGCAACCTAATGCTGACCGACAAAAATAATCCTGGCATCCTGGATTTTCAGGACGCGGTTGAAGGTCCTTTGACCTACGATCTTGTGTCGCTGCTTAAGGATTGCTACATAAAGTGGCCAACAGAAAAAATAGAACAATGGGCGCTGTCTTTTTATGCCCGATTGCCGGACGATGTTCGCGGTAATTACGATGACCGGCAATTTATGCGACTCTTCGATCTAATGGGTGTGCAGCGTCACCTTAAAGCGGCTGGAATTTTTGCGCGCCTGTTGCGACGCGATGGAAGGCCGGCATATATGCGAGATGTACCGAGAACTCTGAGCTACATCGTCGATATCGCACCTCGATATCCAGAGCTTGCGTTTCTCGCTGACCTGATAACGACACGCGTATTACCGTCACTGGACGCAGCAGACTGATGATTGCCATGATTCTCGCTGCCGGGCGCGGTGAAAGGCTCCGGCCCATAACCGACGCCACGCCGAAGGCAATGGTCAGCGTTCGCGGAGAACCGCTCATTGATCGACATTTGCACATGCTGGCAGCGGCCGGCATGAAAACCGTTGTCATTAACCTCGGCTGGCTGGGAGAGCAGATTTCGGAGCACGTTGGATCGGGCAGTCGCTACGGTCTGCAGGTGGTCTACAGTCCGGAATACGACAACATTCTGGAAACCGGTGGCGGCATCCATCGGGCTCTGCCCATGTTGGGCAACAAGCCGTTTTGGGTGGTCAACGCGGATGTTTTCACTGCATGGCAGCCCCCCGCGGGCGACCTGCAGGACGACGCCATCGGCGAACTGGTATTGGTGCCAATTCCTGCGCACAAGGAACGCGGTGATTTCAGTCTTGAAAACGGATTGATCGGCAACAACGGGCCACGGTCGTGCACGTTTAGCGGCATCGCACGATATCGACCGGAGTTTTTTGCCGGCGCCGAATCCGGCCGCTATTCGATCGTACCCATGATGCGGGCGGCGGCCGACGAAGGCACGCTCAGCGGATCACTGTATGAGGGTCTTTGGGAAGATGTCGGCACAGCTGCTCGCTTGCAGCAGCTTAATAGTCGCTGACAATCTCTCTGTCGAGCATTGCCAGATGCTGCAGCAGATGCTGCTGTACCTGACCCTGCAACTCTGCAGCTGACTCGCTTACGCCCAGCGCTCGAAGATCCGTTACCTCAAGATCACGGAAACCGCAGGGATTGATTCGTGAAAATGGTTCCAGGTCGAGGTCTATGTTTAGCGCCATGCCGTGATAGCTGGCACCGCGCCTGACGCGTAAGCCGACGCTGGCGATTTTCCGTTGCTCGACATAAACGCCGGGTGCGTCGGCCCGACTATTGGCAACAATGCCGAATGCGGCGACCGTATCGACCACCGTCTGTTCCAGCGCCGTCACCAGCTTACGCACACCAAGGCGGCATCGCTTCAGATCGATCATTGGATAAATCATCAATTGCCCCGGGCCGTGATAAGTAACCTGCCCACCACGATCGATCTGGATGACCGGAATCCCGCCCGGAGCCAGAAGGTGGTCACGACTGGCGTTAAGACCAAGCGTAAAGACCGGGGGATGCTCGGCAAACCAGATTTCGTCCGGCGTCAGTTGCGTACGGGTATCCGTGAACTGCTGCATGGCGCGCCATAACGGCTCGTACTCCTGGCGCCCAAGCGAGCGCACGACCAGCAGGTCAGTCTGCGGAATTTTTTCAATGGCCAGGCTCATAGCGCAACGAGAATCTCTTCGTGACTGCTTAAATCATTATAGAGCTTATCCAGCTGATCCTGGCTTTTTGCCTGGATTGTTATCGTAATTGAGAGAAAATTGCCTTTGCGGCTGCTCGATTCAGTGACTGCATCTTCCGCGAGCTTGCCGGCATGACGCGCAACAATTTCGACTGCGATCCTGCGAAAGCTCTCCTGATCGCGCCCCATTACCTTGACCGGGAAGCTGCAGGGAAACTCCAGCAGCGATTCTTTCTCTGTGTCCGTCATTTACTCGAACCAGAGCGCAACTCCGTCTCGGGTCCGTTGCCAGAAAGAGCCGCTCGGATTTTCGTCAATTGCGCGAAGAGACGTATTGATAAGGATGTTGCCATTCAGATTTACCTGCAATTCGGCCAGCGGTTGACCCTGTGCGACCGGCGCAACCAGGATCGCCGGCATGTTCAGGACCGATTCAACATCGTCAAATTGCCCACGCGGGATAGTAACGTACAGGTCTTCCGGCAAACCGAGTTGCGTGAATTCTTTGCTCGCCTTCCAGATTTTGGCTTGGGCAACAGTCTCGCCGGCACGATACAGCAGCCGCGTTTCAAAAAAACGAAAGCCGTAATTGATCAGGGCCTGACTGCCGTCGATTCTCGACTTGGCGCTTGCCGTGCCTAGTACAACAGATACAACCCGCATCCCGTCCCGACTGGCGGATGACACAAGACAGTAACCGGCATCGTCCGTAAATCCCGTTTTCATGCCGTCGACGCTTTCGTCCCGCCACAGCAGGGAGTTTCGATTGGGCTGCTCAATATCGTTGTACTTGAACTGCTTAACCGAGTACCACTTATAGTACTCCGGGAATTCGTTAATGATTGCTCGCGCGAGTTTCGACAAATCGCGTGCAGTAGAATAATGGTTGTCATCCGGCAGGCCGGTTGAATTGGCGAAATGGCTGCCAGTCATTTCCAGTTGCGCTGCATATTGATTCATGACTTCGGCGAATACTGATTCGGTGCCTGCGACATGTTCGGCAAGAGCGACGCTCGCATCATTGCCTGATTGCACGATCATGCCGAGCGCAAGATCCTCAACGCTAACGCGCGTTCCAACTTCGATGAACATACGGGAGCCAGGTGTGCGCCACGCTTTCTCGCTGACAGTGACCAGCTCGTCGAGCGCAATTTGTTTTTCGCCCAGTGCACGAAAAATCGCATATGCGGTCATGAGCTTGGTGAGACTGGCCGGGGCGAGTCGCGTATCCGCCTCAAGCGATGCAAGTTCGGCGCCGGTGTTGCCGTCAATCAGCAGGAAGCTTTTCGCGCCTATAATCGGTGGCTG
>JBLHLN010000297.1:0-3444 GCA_047620565.1 Woeseiaceae bacterium | reverse complement strand
TTTCGAAGACTATCCAATGAACATGAATAACCTGACCCGACGACGCTTTCTGGAGATGGTCGGCATTGCCGGCGGCACAACAGCCGTCTACCAGGCCAGCAGGGCTATGGGCATCATGCAGGACACTGGTCCTGTCGCGATGCTGGATATGCAGCGCGCCAATGGCAGCGATAAAAAGGTAGCCATTCTCGGCGCCGGCATCGCCGGATTGTCGGTTGCCTACGAGCTGGAACAAGCCGGGTACGATGTCACGGTGATAGAGGCGTCACACCGCGTTGGCGGTCGCAACATGACGCTAAGGCACGGCGATATCATCGACGAAATGGGTCAGCAGCGTATTTGCAATTTTGATGACGATCCTGATCTCTATTTCAATCCGGGCCCGGCACGCATTCCGGGACATCACAAGCGGATATTGCATTACTGCAAAACGCTTGGCATCGAACTGCAGGTTAAGGCGAATTTTAGCCGGCCGGCATACATCCACAACACCAACGAATTTGGCGGCAAACCGATTCGCGTGGGCCAATATTTCGCCGATGCGCGCGGCTTTATGTCCGAGCTTTTGTTCAAGGCCGTTGACAAAAACGCGTTCGATGAACCGTTATCCGAAGAGGACAAAGAGCGCTTGCTACGCCTCTCGAAACTGTACGGCGATCTCGATTCAAAAGGTAGCTACAAAGGGACCATACGAGCAGGTTACCCGATCGGCGGTTTCATAAAACCTGCCGAGAAGTACCCACCACTCGAGTTCAGCGAATTTCTGAGCAGCAGTTTTTGGGCGGGAAATTTTACGTCACCTGAAAACCCTGAGTGGGCTGAGCCTTTGATGGAAGCCAAAGGTGGCATGGACAACATCACAAGAATTTTCGCCCAAAATATCCGCAATCCAATCCTGACCAATGCGCAGGTTCAGTCGATCGATAACACGCCGGATGGCGTCGACGTCGTTTATAACCATGAAGGCAAACGCAAAAAGGTCAGTGCAGCGTGGTGTTTTAACAGCATTCCCGCGCACCTGATGGTCGGCATCCCAAACAATTTCGCCAGGGACTATCGACAAGGTCTTGAATCGATGAAGCCGATGAATTTCTTCAAGACTGGTTTACAAATGAAGGAAAGGTTCTGGGAGCGAGAAGGAATATACGGTGGCGTGACCAATACCAACCAGAAGATTAACCAGATCTGGTATCCGTCTCATGACATTCATAAACAGAAAGGTGTGGTTCTGGGCACTTATGCATTCGGTCCCGACCAATCCGCATTTTTTGAAAAAATGACGCCCGAAGAAAGAATCAGGATTGCCGGTGAGTGTGGCAACAACATTCACCCGGGATATTCCGATTACATCGAAGCCGGCGTGACCGTTCCCTGGGGCCGCATGAACCACATGATGGGTTGCAGTGCCATCTGGTCGGCGGAAGCCAGGGAAAAATATTATGCAACGGTGCGGGCGCCGCAGGGTCGCCATTACATGATTGGCGACCAGATCAGCTACCACGCAACCTGGCAGGAGGGTGCGTTCGCATCCGCCGAGTTCGCATTGCTGGATTTCGATAAACGGGTTCGTGCCGAAACTGCTGTTTCAAGGAAGGGCTAATCGATGCGCTACCTGATGCTTTCACTGCTGGCGTGCGTCGCAGTATTATTGGCAACTTCACAGCCTGTCATGGCGGAAGACGAATATCCGGTAGCGGCAGCGGAATTCGTTTATTGCACCACCTGCCATGGCGCCCAATTGATGGGCAACTCCGTTATCAGGGCGCCACGACTAAGCAAAATGGAGACCTGGTACGTCGAAAGGCAACTACAGGCATTTAAGGACGGTTGGCGCGGCACACATGAGGGCGACCAGATCGGCATGGAGATGCAACCCATGGCTGTGCCGCTCTCGCAAGATCAAATCAAAGCCGCTGCGATCTTCGCAACTGCCACAAATTCTGCATTGCCTGAACATACTATCAGCGCTAACGCCTCGAAAGGGCGCGATCTATATGCGACCTGCGCTGCCTGTCACGGGGAAAACGGCGAAGGAAATCAATCTCTTGGTGGCCCCGCACTGACCGGAATCAACGACTGGTACATACTCGAACAATTACGCAAATACCGTGACGGTAGTCGCGGCAGCCACCCACAGGATTCTTTCGGCAGCCAAATGCAGGCTGCCGCACAAATTCTTGGCAGCGACGAAGCAGCGCGAGATGTCGTCGCCTACATAAACACTTTGCGAAACCAATAAATTTAAAAACACAGGAATTGTGCAATGAAAAAAACGATGCTATTTGGCGTATTGCTTGCGATCAGCGCGGGCGCATATGCAGACGTGACCCGTCATGCGCTACCCAATAACTCTACTTTTCCGATCTCTCGTGCGGTTGAAGTTACTGCCGATACAGCGCTTATTTATCACAGTGGCACGGTGCCGGGACCGGCCAACCCCGATGCGGAACGTGGCTCCCGCGAGTACTACGGTGATACTGAAGCGCAGGCAATGAGTGTGTTCGGACGCATGCAGGACTCATTTGACAAACTCGGCGTCGGCTTTCGTGATGTCATTAAAATGCAGGTATTCCTGGTTGGCGATCCGGCAATGGATGGCAAGATGGACTTTGGAGGCTTCATGAAGGCCTACACGAAGTTCTTTGGCACGGAAGAACAGCCCAATAAGCCTGCACGCTCAGCTTTTCAGATTGCAGGCCTTGCCGGCGGTCCGAACATGTTGATCGAAATAGAGGTCGTCATCGCACGCCCCTAGTTACGAAAACCAGGGTCGAACCGAGGTTTTTCTTAATCTATCTCTCGTAATTTACGACAATTCCCGCATAGAAATTCAGCGGCGGCGCAGGCTCGAAGTAGCGGCCGCCAAAAGCGTTGATGCGAATATTGCTGTTGTAGCTTTCGTCGAAGAGATTGTTAATGCCAAGATAGGGCCTGAACGCCCATTTTTCGTTCCTGAATTCATAGCCGACGCGAAGATTGGCTATCGTGTAACTCGAGACCTGCGTCGAATTCGCATTGTTCGCGTAGAGGTCACCGGAATAGACGGCTTCAATGGTGCCGGAGAAGCCACCTTCCGAAGCATAAGTCAGACCGAGGTAACCGAATTGCTGCGGCAGGCCGGGCAATTGATTACCACTGAAGTCGTTGCCATTATCGTCGACAAAATCAGTAAAGTTGAAATCAGACCAGGTATACGAGGCGTCGACCCTGAAGCCGTTATCACTGCTCCAGCTAAGCGCCGCTTCGATTCCGTCCCGTTCCGAACTGCCGGCATTTGAATAGAACGTTCGCCCGGGAAATGCAGCGAGTTCGAACGGGACGAGCTCGTCTTCGAGATCAATATGGAACACGGTTAATTCGTAGTAGAGATTGTCTTTCGACCGCTTGTAGCCGATTTCAAAATTGTCCGCGGTCTGCGGGTTTAGTGTCGTGTTGAATCCTCCG
>JBLHLN010000296.1:0-3446 GCA_047620565.1 Woeseiaceae bacterium | reverse complement strand
GATTCCCGCAAAGCTTAGCCAGTTCGTAACGGGACAACGTACCGCGGCCGCCGCGAAGCGGTCAGTGTGTCCGATTACCCAGCTCGAAAGCACGCCTCCGCCACTACAGCCACCGACATACATTCTCTTTTCGTCGATGTTGCCCATGGCAATCGTGGCATCAACGCCGCCCATAAGGTCCAGGTAGTCGACGCTGGGATAGGCATGATTAATAGCTTGCGAGAATGCCTCGCCATAGCCGGTGCTGCCGCGTGGGTTCGTGTACAGAACAATGAATCCGTTCGCCGCATAGACCTGGTATTGAAAATTGAAGCGGCCAACATACATTCCAAACGGTCCACCATGAATTTCCATTAACAGCGGATAATCATTCTCAGGATCAAAATCCGGCGGTCTAACAATCCAGCCGTGTGCCCGATTCCCGTCAGATGCCTCGTACCAGATCTCTTCCTGCTCGCCGAGTGTCACGCCATGCAGCAAGTCAGCATTCACGGACGTCAGCTTCTGCGGTGATCCGCGGCCATTCAACGAAAATGAATGTACGTCACCGGGTTCCAGAAAGGTGCTTTTGACGCCAACGCCAATGCTTGTACTGGCATTTGCCGAATGCAATGTGACGGCTTGCTGCCCTTCTGTTACAGCGCGAATATCACCGTTCATGCCGGCGTAGAAAACGTTGACGTAGCCCTGGTCCTGAGACGAGAAATACACGCCGCGATCGTTATCTGCCCAGATCAGCGAATTCACTGGACGGTCAAAATCTTCGTTAACCAGCCGTGAGTTTCCTCCATCACTGTCCATAACATGCAAGCGCGGCATTTCGTAAGTGCCATTTGACGCCGGGAAACCGATATACGCAATTTGCGCACCGTCATTTGAAACTACGGGTCGGGCCCAGAATCCGGTCTCATCTGAGATTTGCTGTTGTTCTCCTGAATTGATATTGACCGAGTAAATATTCGAGCGCCTGTGAGCGAAGTCACCGCGCGGATCGTCCAGGCCATCAAAAATGATTGTGCTGTTGTCCGGCATCCAGCTAATTCCAGCGCCACCGAACAAACCGTTTGTGCGGCCACCGACATTCCACTCGCCGTCGGTCAACTGCCGCGCCGTACCTGAAGCTGCAGGGACGACAAAAAGATGGGCAAACCCGGGGTCAGTGAAGCCGACGCGATCCTGGCGATAGTGCAGCCGATCGAGAATTCTTGGTGGCTTGGTCCATTCGGCGCCCTCTGGCGCTTTGGGCAATTCTATCTTCCAGTCATCGTCTGCCGGCACGATGGCGACGAACGCGATATTTTGGCCATCCGGAGACCAGTTTGGAGAACTCGGCGATATGTCGATGCGCGTAACCTGCGAGACTGCGCCCTCGTCATTCATCCAGCGAACAAAAATCTGCGGCTTATCGTTATCACCTTTGGCAACAAACAAAATGCGATCGCCGCTCGGCGACCAACGCGCATTCGATCCGTCGAGAAGATAACGATGACGCGATCCGTCGACATCCATAACCCACAGCGCTGAAGCCATGCGATCCGACTTCTGATCGACCCAGCGTCTCGTGTACACGATCTGCCGACCATCCGGAGATATCTGCGCATCATTGACTTGCTCGAACTCCAGGTAATCGGAGACACCCAGAAATTTCTCGTCCTGTGATATCGCCTGAACTGACCAGACCACCAGTAGAATCGTCAATAGCGCCTGAAATACGGCTCTAACTCGCATTAATGAATTCATCGCACTCTCTTCTTCTTGTTGTTATTTGCCCGGCGTGTGGGACACGACCGACTCCCATACTTCATAATAGCGCATGGCATTGCCAATTACTCTATGGGCACACATGGCAATAGCCTTTGTTTAATGCAGGTGACGAGGTGATAGTGGTCCAAGCTCTCCCTGCGCCGGCCTTGCCAGCGAATCTCGTCCCCTCATTCTCCAACGATCAAGCCACGCCACAATTTGCGACAGATTTTCTATGTCTTGTTTCGCCTTGTAGTGCGGCAACTCATAGACACCAATGCCACGCCCGACAGCCTCTACATAATTTTGCGTATCTCGCAACGATGCGATCACCGGTATTTTCAGGCTATTGAGAAAACGCATGAGCTGCAAGAGGCTCTTGGTATTCTTGCGGGTACGATTAGCAACGATGCCTACTTTGATTTCACCTCGATCCAGCTGCGTAACCAGTAACAACTCAGCGATAAAACGTGCGGCGTAGCGGATGTCAATTGGCGATGGCGTGACCGGTATGATGACGTTGGTAGCTTCGTAGACCAGGTCATGAATTTGCGCATTGTCCAGCGCGGCCGGCGAATCAACAATGACACGTCGCGTTTCCGGCGGCACTCTGAGTTGCCAGGTCCGGGTGACGCTCATGGCATTTTTGTAGGCGGCAATACCGTGAATAGACGGACGCATGTTGGAGCGCCGCTCAAGCCAGCGCATGCTGAAGCCCTGTGGATCGCAGTCAATCAGGGTCGGCAACGGTCCCCGCAAGGCGAAATAGCTTGCCAGGTTGGTTGCGATAGTTGATTTACCGCAACCGCCCTTGGGATTCAGTACGACGATCCGTTGCAGGTCGTCTCGGTTTGGCGATTTGAACATGGTCCATTCCCGGACTGTTCTGTCGTGGCAAATAATACGCCTAAGATGCAGATGTGCCAAAAGACCGCTGAAAATCGCCTGGACTGCCTATCGTATGATGGCCGCAAGCTCGCACAATCAAACTTGAGGACTTGGAGAGGAAGGATGTCTAAACCATTGATAAATATAAATGATCTTGAGTATTCAGAGATTGGTAAAGGGGATAAATTTAATGCCAGCCGAGCTGCAGTGTCGAGCAGGATTGGCGCACAAAAGCTGGGCTATGCGGTGGTTCGACTGCAACCCGGGAAACGCGCCTGGCCTTATCATTCGCATTGTGTCATTGAAGAGATGTTCTACATTCTTGCCGGAGAAGGCACTTTGCGACACGCCGACGAGGAGTATCCGATTCGTGCCGGCGATTTTATTTGTTCGCCACCCGATCCAACCCAGCCTCATCAGATCATCAACACATCCGATGAAGAACTTAGTTATATCGCGCTGGGAACCCAGGAAGATACCGACGTTTTTCTGTACCCGGATTCGGATAAATACGGTGTCTGGCATGGCAAGACCCGTGATTTGTCAGACCCGAAAAACTTCCTCGTATTCGCGCGCAAGGATACCGCCGTCGATTACTGGGACGGCGAAGCGGACTAGTTTGATTCGCGGCTAAAGCCGCTCCTACGAAACAAATACTACTTGTCGATTACTGCGCAGTTTCAAGTGACCAGCGTATTTAGACTGCAAGGGCGGGGAGCTGCCTTTTGCGAAGTAAAGCGCAGCGAAGCGAGCCATGAGCATAAGGGAGCTCGCCGCGATTGCAGTCGGTGCGAAAATTAAAGATTCGCGGCTAA
>JBLHLN010000295.1:0-3448 GCA_047620565.1 Woeseiaceae bacterium | reverse complement strand
GTCGCCATCGATCGTAACCGTGCCATCCTCCAGCGCGACTTCGTCCTGGGTAATTATTTCGAGTTTGTTGCCACGAATGAGGACATTGACTGTGCCTTTTTCTTCGTCGCCACTTTCACCGCCGACGATATGCACGTTTTGAATGAGGACATTCTGCGGGTCGACGACCTGGGCGAACACCAACGTGCCAATAAAAAGCAGCAGCGTTAACGTTGTTGCCAGCATCAGGCGATGTGCAATGCTCCGACTCATAGATTCAGGCAATTTCCGTGGTGCCCGACCAAATCATGCTCATAAGTGGCTGGCCTGTCGACAGGCAACGGGGATAGAGATCCTGATTCATAAATTACCGCTTTGGTAGTCGCGTGCCGCCTGGGCCAATTCAGCCCTGGTGTTCATGACAAACGGACCGGCTCTTGCGACCGGCTCATCAAGACTGCGTCCCGTAACCAACAAGCAATGTGCTTTGTCGGTCAAACCGACAATTTCCGCTCTTTCACCACCGTCGAGCACTGCAAGCGAGCGCTCACCAACGACCTGTCCGTTTTGATCATCGTCTTCGGCGACAAACACTTCGCCGCTGACAACGTAGACGAACGCGTTGTGTGACAGCGGGATTTTTTCGCTGAACGTCGTCTTCTGTGGCAGGCGGATGTCCAGGTAAAGCGGGTCCGTCACTACACCGGTGACCGGCCCGCTGGTTCCGAGACTCGTTGTTCCGGCAATAACGCGCACCTCGACGTTGTCGTCCCTGGTTTCTTTCGGGATTGCGTCGTCCGCATACTCGCGATATTGGGGCTCGGTCATTTTGTCAGAAGCCGGCAGATTGACCCATAGCTGGAAGCCATGCAGCAAGCCCTCCTTTTGCTCCGGCATTTCGGAATGCACGATCCCCCGACCGGCAGTCATCCATTGGATACCGCCTGGCCCGATGACACCATTGTGACCCTGGTTGTCCTCGTGACGCATTTGGCCTGCCAACATATAGGTGACAGTCTCGAATCCACGATGCGGGTGTGACGGAAAGCCGGCAATGTAATCACCGGGTTTGTCGGACTCGAAGGAATCGAGCAGCAGGAAGGGATCTACCATCTGCAATTCTGGTGTGCCGATGACGCGGGTTAGCTTCACGCCAGCGCCGTCCATCGTTGGCATGCCCTCCACCACGCGCACTGCCTTGCGGTAATCGGATTGACTTTCGTTCACTTGCTCACCTTCAGAGTATCGCGGCTAAAGCCGCTCCTACAGATGCTACAATAAAACGCATGAAAACTTATCTTTGCATTCTCATGGCCCTCATCTTTGCGATGCCAGCCAACGCTGAAACGCTACGCTGCGGCAGCAAGATCGTTGACACTGGCATGTCGATGGACGAAGTGAAGAAGCACTGCGGTAACCCATCGTCGTCTTCCATAGAAGAACAGGACGTTCGATCAGGAAACAGGGTTGTCGGTAAAACTCAGGTTCATACCTGGCTGTATAATCGCGGTTCCGGTCAGAACACGGCGGTGCTTGTTTTTGATCAGGAAAAACTGATGTCGATTACTTATAAGAGTAAGTGATTTTTCGCGGCTAAAGCCGCTCCTACGTTACCTTTATTCGCGGCTTCCAGCCGCGATTCATCGATTCTCGCTAGTTTTCAAATCGATAATTCACATCCAGTCCTGATTCGCGCTGGCCGGATGTAGCCTTGATACCAAATCCCTTTTTCAGGTCATAGCGCGCACTGATAACATTTTCCTGATCGAATACACCGATGCCATAACTCAGGAACAACCTGGGTGCGATGTATGTGCCGAAGTCGATCGCGCCAACGCCCTCCTCGTAATCAAAGTCGCTGCCGGTAGCAAGCAAAGTCAATGCGCGTTCCTCATTCGTCGCTGGACTGGTATATGCCTCCATTACCGGATTCTGCGCATTACCGGAAAGCCTCACTCCCGCCGTCCTGATCTGTGAATTGCCGAATATTTCCCGCTCGGCACGAATATTCAGAAAAGGATTGTTTGCGGGTACCGAGGAGAAGCGAATCGTTCCCTGGGATATGTTGAGGACCTGTCCGACAGCGGCAATCGTTCCATCGATCGTGTAAGCGCCGCTGGCGATCGGCATGAGATTGTCCTGCCATTCGAAGTCGACACTCCCGGTCAGGTTCGCCTGCGCGACGCCGAGGTCAATTTGCACATCACCACCAAGATCGATGCGCAGATCACCGTTAATCTTCAACCCCTGACTTGTACCGGTTTCTGGCTCGTGACCCTGCAATTCGCCCGCAACGATAACGACATCTTCGCTTTCCGATATGCGCAGGTCCTGATTAAATCCCGGCCTGATCATGGCTTTAGGTATTTCGACGACTCCACCCAATTGCAGCGTCCCGCTGCTCAGGCCGATCTGCAAATCGGAGTTCGCAACAACAAGCAGGTCGGGCATTTCAATGAGTGTCAGGTTGCTACCACTAATTTCGAGGGTCATACCCCTGGTCGCAAGATCATCGTAGGTAACACTGCTTTTGATCGCGCCAATACCGTCACCCGCCCGAAAACTACCATCCAGGTCAAGGCGATAGTCTTCGTGCATCGTCGACTCGATATTGATATCGGTAAAGGCAGTACCAAATTCCGCACTCTCGATAGCCGCATCGGACAAAGTTAGTTCGCCGGTAAATATCGGATCTGATACAGCTCCCGTTAGTGCAATATTCGTTTTGAGTCGACCGCTTGTCCCATCAACGTACGGTAGAAAGTTTGCCAGCAAGCCGATGTCTGTCAGGTCAATCAAAGCCCGGCCAGACAGATGACTGTCCACGCCGCGACCGAGCTCATTGATTGAAAAATCTATATCGATGACGCCAAGCCCGGGAATCGGTAGATCGAAGTAGCCAGCACCCAGGTTGCCATTTTCGATTTCGAAGCCCATCGCACCGGCGTCTGTATCTGTCGAGGTTGCCACGTCACTGCGGCTGTGCACCTGACCCGGAGAAATTTGCAAACTGGCGTTGCCGTCCAGGAGACCCGCAGCATTGCGGCTCAGCCTGATATCACCCGATAGCTTTTGTGTCAGCGCGATATCGGAATTTGCCATTGCCAATGGAATGTCGGCCGAGATATCTGTCAGGCTCACATTGCCTTCTGCACCACTTGGCTCAGTCCAGCTCAGTCCGAGGCATAGCCGCCCGCCATCTACACTACTCAAGCAAGCGGGCTCCAGTCGTGTCTCGCCGAGCGACAGCAACAGCCGTGACGATTGATCAAGGCTGGCCCGCAGGGTGTCCGGTATATCGATATCGAATACTGCCAAAGTACCCTGCCAGGCTGACAGATTGGGATCCTGAATATCCGCCAGTGAACCAGATGCACCCAGCGCGATGGTGCCAAATTCAGACTCCAGATCTATCGCCAGCTCATGCTCGACCAGGCTTCCGCTAAGCGACATTATCAGCTCATCAATT
>JBLHLN010000294.1:0-3450 GCA_047620565.1 Woeseiaceae bacterium | reverse complement strand
GAGATTATTATCAGTCTGATCATGTTCCACCTCTTGCGATATTCGATTTCGGGATTTGAAACACGCGCAATCAAGGCGTAGTCTCATTGTATGGTAACGCTTCGGATTCTCATTTATTCGACGGTTCTTCTTCTGACAAGCTGCGCAACCACAACGACGCCAAACCAAAGCGCAGTCCAGTCCGGAGTTCACTGCGGCGGTAACACTGTGCTTCTTTGCTCACTAGGCGTTGAGCCCAGATGCAGATGCGGTAGTGTACACACCATAAATTGAAAGCCGATTCCGGAAATAACGCTGGCCTACTCAGGCCTGTGCTTAAGCAGTGCTCTGTATATGCGCGCATTTAGTTTGGCGCCGGTAATACCTGTGTGCAACTCCGCAACGTGTGGCTCGTCTTCAATTCCGAGTTTGCTCGACAATGATTGACCGGTCAGTCCCCTGAGGCCTTTACTCCATGCCATCGACGGCAGATCCAGAATAAAATAGTGATACAGGTCCCGCCATTGGCCGCCACCCGATCGAAACAGGTGATCCATAAACGCCGCGTCAAAATGGGAATTAAAAGCGACCATCAATACTGATTTCTCGCCGGCGATTCGCACATGAAATTCACTGATTGCGACAACCGCCTCCGCTGACGTCAACGCACCCAATTCTTTCCAGCGCGTCTCATCGAAAGCGTTTACCGCACGAGCACCGTCCTGCGTGCGCTCCGGGTGCTCTGGCTGGATCCTTACGAACAACTCGCCAAGCTCGGAACCCTCGAGGTCGGTCATCACGATGCCAATATCGATCATTTCATGATGCCCTGGAATCAGGCCCGTGGTCTCTACATCAATAAATGCGAGCAACCACTCATCAGGAGATTCCGCAGGCCAACCTGCGTTCTGTGCAGCGACGGGCGCAAAGAATGCGCCGATTGCAAGCAACAAAAATAATTTTAGACAGCGCATCGATATATCCATTTTCCATTCAAACACGGTTCAGGCAGATATTGTGGCCAAATTGCGTTTATTGGCGGTCAACAGGTAGAACACCATGGCAAGTCCGATTGCTGAACAGGCTGCAAGAAAGAGAAAATAATTCTGGTGTCCAGGCACACCGGGTGATGCATCCAGGATGCGCCCGGTTATCGGCGCGAAAAATATTTCCGGCGTAAAACCAACAAACGAGACGACGCCAACAGTCGTTCCCGTCAGGTTTTTGGGTGTCCTGGTCTCGTGCACCAGCGCGAAATAAATACCACGCAACGCATACACCGCAAAGAAGCTGATTACGATATTGGCGTAAATAACCGACAACCAAATACCCGACGGCACAGCAAGAAAAAGCAGGAAGTACGAAACCACCAGTACCGCAAAAGTAATGCCTAATACGCGACTGGCAATAAATCTGTCCGCAAGAATGCCGGCAACGACCGCTGCAACAGGTCGGATGTAAGTTGCATATGCCGACAACTTTGCGCCGTCCACTTCGTTCATGCCGAGCACTTGTACCGCGTACAAGGAGATATTGTCACCACCTTTGTAACCGCAGTAAGCGCAAATGATTATCCCGGCCTGCGCCCAGACCAGCGGTTTCTTCAAAACCTCCATTGCGCCGTTGAATGAGCTGCGACCGGCACTGCGCGGTGGCATTCCCTGGGACTCCGGCAGAAAAAACCATGTTAAAACGCCAACGGCCGCCGTGATCAGGGAGTAAAACAATATAACTGCCGACAGCCCTGCCCGCCTTTCTTCATCATTGGCTGTCGCGACCTCCTGTGGCAGGTACGAAGCGAGAAGCGAAACGGCCAACACTGCAACTGCAGCGCCAACAAAACCGCGACCGCCATCAAGAATGCCAAAGGCTTTGCCCTGTGACATATCGCCGCCCCACTCCCGTGTTGCCCTGATCATTGCGGCCCAGAACAGGAGTATTGAAGTCACTCCCCAATAGCCGAACAGCAATGCCATTTGCGCAGCGCCAGGAATGGTCGCCATATACAGACCGCCCAGCGCAGTCATTAATAGCGAAATACTTAACAGCGTACGGGCGGAGTACTGGTCAGCTATCACGCCACCAGGAAAATAGGAAAGCATGGCGGTGATTCCGTACACCGCAAAAATGTCGCCAAGATCTGTATTCGAGAAAGCAAATACGTCGAGCATCGTCGGGCGAAAATACCGGGATATGTGAAAAGGCAGGCCGAATATCAATTCGCCGGCGACGATAAGAATCGTAATCTGAACGACGCGTCGCATTTAACTATTCGTTGGCACGAAAACTTGCGACTATGGCCTAAGGCGCGGCTATTTTTTGGGTTGAGGTTTCGGCGTCGGCACCAGGTTTACGCGACCTCGTTTTCCCATATGCCGTTCGTTGACCTGGGCAACGATATCTTCAACAGCTTGTTTGACTGCCCGCGGTTTGCCCTGCCGGAAGCCTTCAATAGTGTTGCTCCCCTGCGCAATGACATAGCGATGCCAGTCCTCGCCTTCCATGCCCGCGGGTGGATCAGAGCGACTGACCGAAACAATTTCGTAGGGGTGAACCGGGGCTACCGTGTTGTCAGCCATAAATACTCGCGAGGATTGCAACGGGGTATTATATCGCGAAATGGGTGCCGGTCGGAGATTAATTGACTATCTGGGCAGGCTCAACGGCATACTGCGCACCGGCTTTATTGCGATCGGGCCATTGCGGTCATTTGCCGTCTGAACAAAACGAGCTTAGTCACTGTTCTCGAAGACTTAACTTAATGTTATATCCCGTACCGGCGCACCTGACGCTGAAATCACAGCGATTCTGCGGTAGCCTATCGGTACTGCGAGGCCTGCTAAATCTGAATAATCTGCAATACCCGTGACTTCCCGCAAACAATAAATAAGAAGATTTCTGGTCACCAGCGAAAGCGAATTCCGATACTGAATTTCACGGAGAGTATTGGGTCAAAAGAATTAGGATCGGCTTCGAATAAAATCGAATCGATGCAGACAACGGAGACTTGATTTGCGCTTGCTGTTCATCGCAATTTTGGCCGGCCTGATCGGAACCTGTTCGACACCACCGTCGATGCTTGAACAGGTTATCGAGCTTGGCGAACTTCGTGTCGTTACCCGCAATACACCGACAACATTTTTTGTTGGTCCGGATGGACCTGCAGGTCCCGAATACGATCTGGTGCGCGGTTTCGCCGAAAAGCTTGGCGTGAGCCTGGATATCGAAACGGTGGACAGTGTCTCCGAGATTCTGCCACGCGTCGCGAACGGAAGAGCGCATATGGCCGCTGCAGGCCTTTCCATGACAGATACCCGCCGGGAATTCCTAAGTTTTGGGCATCCCTACAACTCCGTTGACATGCACCTGATCTATCGCCTCGGCACAGGCAAGCCGCGCTCTATTGAGGAGGTGATCGGCAGAAACGTTGAAGTGGTTGCCGGCAGCAGCCATTCGGACATGATGGCCGGG
>JBLHLN010000293.1:0-3451 GCA_047620565.1 Woeseiaceae bacterium | reverse complement strand
CCCGCAATAAGCCGGTCGTCGAATCCTGTGGTGGAGCGACCCTGGTAAGTGGGTCATAATAGGCGCGCATCATACAGTCTTGTCATGCGCCGCGGTAGCCGCTGCGCCAATCCCAAAACTCAACGAGATTCCGTCCATGTTACAGCGTCAGGAACTGAAAAAAGTCGGCCTTAAGGTCACTCTGCCACGGCTCAAGATTCTTGAGATTCTTGAGCAAAGTGAGATGCGCCATATGAGCGCTGAGGATATTTACCGCGAATTGCTGAGTCTTGGCGAGGACATCGGTCTGGCTACTGTGTACCGCGTGCTTACGCAGTTCGAATCCGCCAACCTGGTTTCGCGGCACAATTTTGAGGGTGGTCATTCAGTTTTCGAGCTCGACGACGGCGTGCATCATGATCATATGGTTTGCATTGAATCCGGCGACGTTATTGAATTTATGAATGATGAAATTGAAAAGTTGCAGCACGAAATTGCCAGCAAACACAATTATGAGCTCGTGGGTCACAACCTGACGCTTTACGTGCGGCCATTAAAAAAGGGCGGGTGACCAGGCCCGGGATTCAGGCCGACAGATTCCTGACTTCGCTTTCGACGCCGGATTTCAACATTTCCTCTGCGTGATCCCTGGTTTTCCGGGTAATTTCCACGCCACCCAGCATCCGTGCAATTTCTTCGATTCTTTCATCATCGGAAAGGTCAGCGATCCCGGTGCGGGTCGCTTTGCCATCGCTGAGTTTCATGATGCGCAAATGGTTGCTACCGAGACTTGCCACCTGTGGTAAATGGGTAACGCAAAATACCTGCCGCGTCTGACCCAGTTGTTTGAGTCGTTGCCCGACCATCTCGGCAATGCCGCCGCCGACGCCACTATCCACTTCATCAAACACCATCGTGGGAATGCTACTACCATCGCTGGCAATGACCTGGATCGCCAGGCTCATCCTCGACAACTCGCCGCCTGAAGCGATCTTTGACAGCGGCAGCAGAGACTGACCCGGATTCGCGCTTATCAGGTATTCGATGTCATCCATTCCCCAGGCACGAGGATCTTGCATGTCTCTCGCGTGCAATCGCGCCTCGAATTCACCGCCCGGCATACCGAGGCCCGACATGGCTTCTGTCACTGCTGTGGAAAAGGCCTGGGAAGCTTTCTTGCGTCCGCTCGAGAGACCCACCGCCGATTGTCGATAGATGGATTCCGCGTTTGCAACGGCTTCCTGTAATTCTGCGCCTCGCTCTTCGGCATGCTCGAGATCGTTGAGTTGTTTCGAGATGTTTTCGAATAGCGTGCTGATCTTCTCAGGCTCAATACGATGTTTTCTGGCAATTGTATGTACCGCGTCAAGCCTCTCTTCAACCCAGTTTTGCCGGGACGGATCCATATCGAGGGCATCTGCATAGCGGCGCAGGCTGTCAACCGCCTCAATCATTTGTATATCGGCATCGCGCAACAGGCTGGCGATTTCTTCAAGCCCTTTGTCGACGTCGCGGAGCGCTTCGATGGACTGGCTGGCTTCGGCAAGCAACGATTGCGCGTTCGAAGTATCGTTATCGTAAAGTTGCAGCAGTGCGCGATTTACGCCTTCAATCAGTCGCCCACCATTTTGCAGTTTCTGCCGCTCCGCTTCGAGCGATACGACTTCGTTGTCGGCAAGACCAAGCGCATCGATTTCCTCAATTTGAAAACGCAATAATTCAAGGCGTGCGGAGCGATCGTCATCGGCCTCCTGTAATTCCGCGAGTTGCGTTGCGAGCTTCTGCCAGTCAGCGAATGCAACCTCGGTCGCAATACGCAAATCAACGAGGCCGGCGAAATAATCCAGAAGGTTACGCTGGACTTCATTTCGGCCAAGCGACTGATGGAAATGCTGGCCATGTATATCCACCAGCATCTCGCCAAGTGACTTCAGGCTTTGCAGCGGAACACTGTTGCCATTAACAAACGCACGCGAACGCCCATCAGCATTGATCACACGTCGCAAGTTACATTCGTCGTCCAGGTCCAGCATCTTGCTTTCGAGCCATTGCCTGGCCTGCGGCAGGTCCTTCAAATCGAACTCGGCTGTAAATTCGGCACGTTTGGTGCCACTACGAACAAGTCCACTGCCGCCACGTTCCCCGAGGACAAGACCGAGTGCATCGACAAGGATTGATTTTCCGGCACCTGTTTCACCGGTCAGCACGGTCATGCCCGGCGCGAATTCGACTTCGACCCGGTCAATGATCGCAAAATTGCGAATTTGCAGACTGGTGAGCATTTAGGTGCGTCTATTGTTCATGGCAATTCATTTGGAATAATCAATGCGGCTGTCGCGGCCCCAGTGAAGTTTTGATCGAAGTATTTCGTAAAAGTCGTAGCCCGGCGGATGAATAAGCGTGATGCGACTTTCTGCCCTGGATATCAGAAGAGAATCTTCCGTGCCAAATTCGCCGAGCGAATGACCGTCGACGCTGACTTCTGCATTGGTGTCTTCGCGAGGCAATAGTGACACCTCGATATCCTGATCAGCGGACAAAACGATAGGCCGGTCGCTAAGTGTGTGTGGGCAAATTGGCACGACAACAATGGCATCGAGTTGAGGTTCCATAATGGGTCCGCCACAGCTCAGCGTATATGCGGTAGAGCCGGTTGGTGTTGCAACGATCAGACCATCACCCATGTGCGTGTTGACGTAGCGCCCGGCGATTCGCGTTTCAAAGTCCAGCATGCGACCCGTATCGCGACGCTGTAAAACAATATCGTTCAGCGCGACGGCCGATATCTCCGTACCGTCAGCCCGGGTGAGTTGTGCCTTAAGTTGCAGGCGCGAATCTGACGTGAAATTGCCGCCGATAATGTCATCGAGGCTCTCAAGCATTTCAGTCGGGGACACATCGGAAAGAAAGCCGAGGCGGCCGCGGTTGACGCCCAGCAACGGCACCATGCCGCCGCCCGTCAAAGATGCCGCGTGCAGCATGGTACCGTCACCGCCGACCGCAATGATCAGGTCAGCATGCTCCGCCAGCTCGTTTTCACTGACGGCTCGGGCGGGCAGGCGATGCGCAATATCAGGCGCAGCGATGACGTCAATCCCCACCCCGGTCAAATGCGAGCACAAAGCAGCCATCGGCTCAGAGACGCGCGAATCCGAGATGAGGCCTACCAATGCGACTGTTTTGAATTTTTTGCTCATTGTCTATTTAGCAACCTACTTAACAACCTATCTAACAGCTTATCCAGCAGTTTATCCAATGGCTCTTTGCCGATTAGTCTGCTGCCTTACGTTTAATTATTGCGACCTTGCCTGCCACAGAGCAGCGATTGTGGCAAACCCCTGACCTACCTGATTGGACCACTAGCTTTTGTTTTGACACTAACATACTGTGTTGGCAATGCATTTTCCGAATCTTTACGAATGAGCCCGGAAGCTATCAGTCAAATTCCTAATGAACGCGCCCAATACCTCCT
>JBLHLN010000292.1:0-3474 GCA_047620565.1 Woeseiaceae bacterium | reverse complement strand
GCTCAATACCCTGGCAACAGAGACTACGCACGGGACACCTCCGCCAGCAGAATGCATTACTTTAGATTTGTGCTCGTCGCATGCGACGGAGCCTGCAGATTTCAACATGATGGTCCTTCCCTGGACTTGCACCGATTGTGCCCTGCAACAGGCACTCGGGCAGAGCGACAAAAGCGGGCAGCTTGCAGAGATTTTGTCGTTGCGCTGCACCCGGTTGAGGGCTGTGTGCGTTACACTTGGGCGTGCCTTGTCACGCCACATCGGAGTCGTCAGTGTTTCGTCGCCAAGACCGCGCAGTATGAGCTTCAACCTGATTCGCAGCGTTGCAGTTGCAGGCGTCATATCCCTCTGGATGGTTGCCTGCAGCAAGCCTGTGTCCAATACCGGGCAGCAGGTTCTACAGACAGGATTGTGGCAGGCCAGCATCACTTTGCCGGGTGGCGATATCGAGACGGGATTCGAAATCAGCCGTGATGGAGACGTTTTCCAGGCCAGTCTCATCAATGGCCAGGAGCGGGTGCGTATCAACGAGGTCAGTTTTGCTGATGGCGAGCTTCTGTTGCGTTTTCCCGGCTTCAACAACGAAATCCGCGCCGAACTGTCGGGCGGTGAGCTTGACGGCACGCTCACGCTGGTCAAGCAGTTCGGTAAAACACAGAAAATGCCTTTTCACGCAATTCCCGGCGGTGAACGCGCCGAGGAAGCAAGCGACAGCGCCCGGCATGACATGTCCGGACGCTGGGCAGTTCGATTTCACAATCCCAACGGCTGGGATCCGCCGGCTATCGGCGAGTTCGCACAACGAGGTTCACGCCTGTTCGGCACCTTCCTGACGCCGAATGGTGATCATCGGTTTCTGGCGGGCCACGTTCGCGGTGACGAGTTCAAACTCTCCACTTTCGATGGCGCGCATGCATTTATATTTTCCGGCGTAATCAATGCCGCCGGGGAAATCGAAAACGCCGACTTCTGGTCGTCGAGTTCCTTTCACCAAAATTGGTCAGCAGCGCGTGACGAAAGTATCGTATTGCCGGACGCGTTTTCGCGAACCTTTTTGAAACGCGGCTACGAAGAATTCAACTTTGAGTTCCCGGATCCTGACGGTACGCTCGTTTCACTGAGCGATGACAAATTCGCGGACAAGGTAGTGCTCGTAACCATTGCGGGAACGTGGTGTCCGAATTGCAATGATGAAGCGCGCTTTCTGTCGCCGTTCCACAAACAGTATCGCGACCAGGGACTGGAAGTCATTACCCTTATGTTTGAACACTTCGAAGAGTTTGAGCTGGCAGCAGAGCGGGTACGCGAGTTCCGATCGAAGTTTGATATTGAATTCGACACTCTGATCGCCGGGATATCGAACAAATCAGATGTTGAGGATACATTGCCACAGTTAAATAGATTCCTGGCGTTCCCTACGACTATTTTTGTGGACCGCTCAGGAAGAGTTCGCAACATTTATACCGGCTTTCGTGGGCCAGGCACCGGCGAGCATTACGCGCAGCTGCAGGAGCAATTCGATTCGCTGGTAACGACAATGCTTGCAGAACCGGCCAATCTGATTGAATCTCTGACCAGTGAACCCTCGGCCAACGAACCATCAGCCAACGAATAAGAACCTGGATTAAAGGCTACGGCCAGAACCGGACCAACAAAAGTCAGCAAGGAAAAAAAAGATGCCATCATTCGACGTTGTGAGTGAATTTGACGCTCACGAAGCCAGCAATGCTGTCGACCAGGCAAATCGCGAGGTCGGCCAGCGCTTTGATTTCAAGGGCACCGGCTCGAAGTTTGAGTTGCAGGATCAGCTTATTACGCTGATCAGCCAGACCGACTTCCAGCTCAAGCAAATGCTGGACATTCTGCGCCAAAAACTGTCCAAACGCGGTATTGATATAGCTTGCATGAAAGAAGAGGAGATTGAGATGACCGGCTCCGAAGCGCGCCAGAAAGTGATCCTGCGGCAGGGAATCGATACACCACTCGCCAGGGACCTGGTCAAGCAGATCAAGGCGAGCAAGATCAAAGTGCAGTCCGCAATTCAGGGCGAGAAGCTTCGCGTTAGTGGCAAGAAACGCGACGACCTGCAGGCGATCATTGCCCTGCTCAAAGACTCCGGCACGGAACTGCCGTTGCAGTACGAAAATTTCCGCGACTGATTCCAGGAATCGGCGGTCGGTACAGGAAATGCACAAAGCGCTTCGCAGACAGGACATTACCTTTGAAGACAAGGATAAGGCGCTTCGTTCCGACGTCCGCATTCTTGGCGCGCTGGTCGGTGAGCTGCTGCGCGATCAGGGCGGCGATGAATTATTCGAAATTGTTGAAACGGCACGACTAAGATCGATTCGCCGACGAGAAGAAAACGAAAAGCCGGGCGAAGGTCTTGCCGAACTGGTTAGTAACCTGGACCTTTCAGTCGCCATCGAGGTCATTCGTTCTTTTTCTACCTATTTTCAAATGGTCAATACCGCCGAGAAAGTTCACCGCATCCGGCGGCGGCGCGAGTACCTCCAGGAAATCGGGCAATATCAACCCGGCAGCCTTGAAGAAACCCTGGTCAAATTAAAGGCTGCCGGTACCGATATCGCCGGGTTGCAGACACTGCTTGATCAAATGCTGATCGAACCTGTCTTTACTGCGCATCCTACGGAGCCCACGCGCCGTACGATTCTGCGCAAAGAGCAAAACATCGTTCGTAAACTGATCGACATGCTTAATCCGACCATGACCGCACAGGAAATGGACGTCTGCATGCAAAACATCAGGCTCGAGATGACTACCGGCTGGCAAACGGATGAGAATCCGTCCGAGCAGATGACGGTGGCGGATGAACTCGAACACGTACTGTTCTTTCTGACTGATGTGCTTTACAAGGCCATGCCGCCTTTTTATGAGGATATCGAAAACGCGGCAAAGCGCGTATATGGAGACGAGGGCGAACAGGTTAAGGTGCCTCCGCTGGTGCGGTTTGCTTCCTGGGTTGGCGGAGACATGGACGGCAATCCGAATGTTGGTGCAAAAACCATTCGCTCGACACTCGCACGGCAGCGCTCGCTCATTCTCGATCTTTACTACCGTGAGTGTGGCGGGCTCTCGGCGAAATTAAGCCAGTCTGGCGACCGTATCAATGTGGATCCGGCCATACTCGACAAGATCAAGCACTATCGTGGCTGGTTTCAGCACGCCTATCACGCCGTACCCGCACGCCACAGAGATATGCCCTACCGGGTGTACCTGCGACTTGTTCAGGCGCGATTGCAATCCACTTATGATGATGATGCCTATCCGTATGAGAAAGCGAGCCAGTTCCGCGCGGACATAGAACTACTTGCGACAAGCCTCGCGGCCAATAAGGGCGAGCACGCCGGCTTGTTTGCGGTTAGAAGGTTGTTGCGGCGAATTGAGACATTCGGCTTTCATTTTCTGACGCTGGACGTGCGCCAGGATGCCCTGGTGCATCGGCAGGTGGTC
>JBLHLN010000291.1:0-3509 GCA_047620565.1 Woeseiaceae bacterium | reverse complement strand
GCTGATGCGAGTTTGCGTCACTACAGACGTACGGGAAACAAGCCCGGATTTATTATTCCAACCGGTAATCTGGGTAACGCTTTTGCCTGCATCATGGCGCGCGAAATGGGCCTGCCGATCGGTCCGGTCATTCTTGCAACCAATGCCAATCGAACCATCCCCGATTATTTTGAGTCGCTGGAATGGCTGCCACGCGCCAGCCTGCAAACGTTGGCTTCGGCGATGGACGTTGGCGATCCGAGTAACATGGAGCGATTGCGGAAACTCATCGGCGAAGCCGATGTTCTGCGCGACCAGCTGGGTGTGACATCCGTGAGTGATGACGAGATCAGGGCCGCCATCTGTCAGGACTTCACAGATTTTGGCTTTGCGACCTGTCCGCACACGGCAACGGCAACACACACCTGGCGTCAATTGGCGCCAGGCCTTGCCAAACAACACGACTGGATACTGGTCGCGACGGCACATCCCGCGAAATTCGAGACGATTGTCGAACCTCTAATCGGCGAGCGCGTGCCCGTGCCGGCGGAGTTGGAAGAAATATTGTCGCGCCCGGCGCATTCGATAGCGATTGAACCGAACCTGGCATCACTTGCCGCTGCCCTGGATGACGTAGGATGATCAAATCCTATGACTGAATTCTTTCAACCTGCTGATAATCCCTGGCTGTTGCCATTGGCCGCCGTTGCATTGCTGCTGCTCGCATGGCTCGTGTACCGGCTTGTGCGTGGCAGAATCGGCGGACTGGAAGGCGCATTGGCTGACATCAGCTTCGATCGCATTGAGGGTCTTATAATCCCCAGCGCTGACGAGGGTGAAATCCTGGTCGATTACCTGTTGCTGACCGCAAAAGGGTTGCTCATTCTGGAGGTCAAGGACAACCAGGGGATCGTGTTTGGCGGCGATAAATTGCAGGACTGGACAGTGATCAATGACGAGCGTCGTTACACATTTTCGAATCCGCAACCGGCACTGTACGACCGTATCGCGGCTGTTCGACAAATTGTTCGGGAAGTACCGGTCGCAGGCAGAATCCTGTTTCTGGATGGCGCAGATTTTACGAAGGGCGTGCCAGATCTGGTGACGAACCTTGCAGAACTCGTGAGCGAGTTTGGCGAGCCGGACAAGAACGCGGCAAAGTTCAAGATTGAAGCCTTTAAGCCCCATTGGGCATTAGTTCGCAAAGAAGCGTTAAATAGTAGCTCCGCGTAGGCGCCGATGCCGACAATGCAAGCAATACAGGCTGACATTACGTCTCTGACGATCGACGCAGTTGTTAATGCCGCCAATGAATCACTATTGGGCGGTGGCGGAGTGGACGGTGCGATTCATCGTGCTGCAGGGCCCGAACTGCGCGAGGAATGCAAATTGCTGCACGGGTGTGAAATCGGGCAAGCGAAAGTCACCGCCGGTTTCGGGTTAAAAACCAAATTCGTGATTCACACGGTTGGGCCGGTCTGGCAGGGCGGGCAGCAGGGCGAAGCAGAGTTATTGGCATCGTGTTACCGGCAGTGCATTGAATTGGCAGAGCAGCACAATATTTCTTCGATCGCTTTTCCAGCCATAAGTACTGGTGTATTTGGTTACCCGAAACAGGCAGCGACCGAGATCGCAGTGGCGACGATATCGGAGGCGGTACAGGGAACGGCTGTTATTGGCGAAGTGGTTTTTTGTTGTTTCTCGACATCGGATCTGAAGCAATACCGCTCTGTTCTAATGCAACCGACCTGAGACGCAATTGGTAGCAACAATTTTCGCTCAGGTTTGTCATATACTGGCAGTGATGATCTCCACATCCCAAAAGCGTCGTGCCGCCTTTCTTGCGGCAATCCTGATTAGTCTCGTGGCTGTGAATGCACATGCGGCGGCTCATTTGGGCGCTGGCAGCGTCGAATGCGAATTTTGCTCAAATTATCACGATCCGTCGGATGTCATCGTATTTGCAGAGGCAAACAGCCTGCTGCTACCACCCAAATCAGAGCCATTCGAGCAACGAATGCAGTATTTCCGGGCGGTTCCTTGCTTCTCGGTTCAGCAACGCGGCCCTCCGTCATCCATTAGTTAAGCCTGAACCTCGTCATGATTTAGCGGCGAGATGTCTTATCTAGTGAAAACGGAGGCGATGCATGCGTATCGATTTTTTCAAAGGTGCCACTCTGGTGCTTCTAGCCCTCTACTCCAGCGGAGTAGCCGCTCAGGATTCCGAGATTGAGCTATTGCGGGCTTCACTCGCGGAGCTTCGCTCTGAGTACGATGCAAGAATCACTGACCTGGAAAATCGCCTCGCGGTTGCTGAGCAAAATGCCATGCAGGCGAATTACGCGACGCAGCAAGCTGTTGCCACACCACCAGGCACCGATTCTGGCCAGGGCGGAAATTCAGCATTCAATCCCGCTATTGGCCTGATCTTCCAGGGACAGGCATGGAATTACAGCGAAAGTCCGGACGCCCACCTGATTCCGGGCTTCCCGCTGGGCGGAGAGGCGGGTCCTGTAGCCGAAGGTCTTGGGCTTGGCGAGACTGAGCTCATTATGAATGCGAACGTGGATGACAAGTTCTCGGCCTGGCTGACCGCGGCGTTGGCAATTGAGGATGGCGAGTCCGTCGTTGAAATTGAGGAGGCCTGGGTTGAGGCGACCGCGTTGCCAGCAGGCTTTGGCGCCAGGTTTGGTCGCTTTTATTCGGGTATTGGCTATCTGAATGCTAAACATGCCCATAGCTGGGACTTCGCCGACCAGCCATTGCCGTATCAGGCATTCCTCGCAAATCAATACGTTGATAATGGTGTGCAGGTTCGCTGGCTGGCTCCAACAAACCTCTACATGGAGTTTGGTGGTGAATTACTGCAAGGAGACGGATACCCGTCCGCTGGCAGCGCACATTCAGGTGCAGGCAGTTACACCGCGTTCGCGAATTTCGGTGGTGACGTTGGGGTTAACAACAGCTGGCTCGCTGGTGTTTCTTACCTTGATGCCACGGCGATAGAGCGTCCTTCAGGGGATGAAGATGATCCGCTGTTATTTAGCGGCGAGTCGCGCCTGGCAACAGCGCAGTTCGTCTGGAAGTGGACCCCGGACGGAAACTGGAAGAATCGAAACTTCGTCCTACAGGCAGAGTATCTGCAGCGTCGCGAACGCGGAGAGTATTCGTCATTGAGCATGGCCCCCGCCGCTTATAACGTCGATCAGGACGGTTGGTATTTGCAGGCTGTTTATCAGCCGCTACCTCGTTGGCGAGTAGGAGGCCGAATTGATGCGTTGTCATCCGACGATCCGGGTCCGGCATTCGATGGAACCTTGCTGGCGACGCCCGGTAGCGATCCCCGAAGATTCAGTTTCATGGCCGATTGGTCGAACAGCGAGTTTAGTCGCTTGCGCTTGCAGTTTACCAAAGACGAATCCGGAATCATTGACGGCAATCACTGGGGGCTTCAATACATACACAGTATCGGCGCTCACGGCGCTCATTCATTCTAGGGGGTGGTCATGCTACGAACTGTTCAGTTACTG
>JBLHLN010000290.1:0-3514 GCA_047620565.1 Woeseiaceae bacterium | reverse complement strand
TTTTGCTGTTGAGATCGACACATCGTCAACGCTTATTGCGCCCTTGTCTGATCGGTCGAATACGAATTCCAGGCTGGCAAGCGACTCAACATCCAGTGAGGGAGATACGGACACGAAATCCGCCAACGCAAATTCGAAGCGGCGGAACAGGGCTTCTGCCGTATCAGAGCCGTCGAGAAACGAAGCGCGTCGCGGCACCGCCTGGACCTGTGGGTACAGTACGTCATCATGACTCAATGGCAGCGACGCACTGATGCCGCGACTGTCGGTCAGGCGAATCGTCCAGTCAAGCGCTTGCTTGTCATCATTCTCCTGCGGATTGTTGTCAGCATTATCGTCGTCGGCAGCT
Source organism: Woeseiaceae bacterium (assembly GCA_047620565.1). Classification (GTDB taxonomy): domain Bacteria; phylum Pseudomonadota; class Gammaproteobacteria; order Steroidobacterales; family Woeseiaceae; genus SZUA-117. The sequence goes on along the minus strand of JBLHLN010000290.1, from coordinate 3,165 downwards.
TCCGTCTCCCAGTTGTCCGGCAGCGTCTCAATTCCGGCATCTGCTATTGATGCAATGATGCTCGAATTACTACCGCCACCTGTCCACCCCTGAGGGAGAACAAACCTGACTGTCGCAGTCTCCTCGCAGAATTCTCTGTCCCAGGCGAATACTGCAGCGTGAGTGCTATGCCTGCTGATCCTCCGCGCAGATTTGAGCGCGTTCCTTTTTTCGTACCACTTACTCACGCAGTGCGTTTCGATGCGTCCGCCTGACAATGTCATGGTTACCGGATCAATATCTTCTTCAAAGCTCGCAATCAATGTCTCGTCCGACGTTGCAAACTGACTGATGTAAAAAATATTCGGTAACCAGTTGGCCGCATACCGAACGTCGCTTAACACCGGTAGGTATTCCATTCGATCGCGCAGCACGACTTCCATGAATGCGGAAAAGAAAACCCGCGCGACGTCGCGTTGCGCTTCGCCATCCATAATGCGCCCGAGATCCAAAGCCCAGGCACGAAACAGGCTGGTATCCAGATTCTGCCAGGTGGTATTGAACTGACCGTGGTTAGCGCCGGTTACGTACAGACTCGATCTGAAGTGAAATTGATCGCCGGAGAAACTGACCCGCGAATACTGAGCAGTACCATCGAACGACTGCACGTCGCCGTCCATGCTGCCGTGAATAGTAAAGTAGTTAACGTCACGAATCGGCGTGCCATTATCTCTTGGCCGGTATTGCCCATCCACAGGCGCAATTGCGATGACACCGCGCAAATTAAAACCAAAGTCGAATTCAAGTGTCGCGTCGTCCGGGTATCTCTCAAGTGCATTGAACGATGCTGCGACGGCCACGGCTTCACCGCCGCGGGAGTGACCGATCAGCGCGACCCGATCCATATCCACCTTGTTATGGAAAGGATGACCCTCCTCCGTGCTCCAGTCACGCCACTGCGCCAGGTGCTGCAATAACATCCAGCCACGTGCGTCGTTTTCCTCTTTCAGTCCGGGCCTGTCTGCGAGTACATCCACCGATGCCGAAATCGACGAATTAAGAAAATTTTCGTCGACTGATGCCAGAATAATGCCGCGACTGGCAAACAATTCACCGAGGTATGCATAGCCCGGATCGGAAAAGTCCTCCATCGAATGGTTGCCGTGGACGATCAACACCAGTGGGAAAGGTCCGGCGCCCTGCGGATACCAGACCCTGGCCTGAACCGGCAACTCGGTGGCATCGAAACCCCAGTAACTGCTTCTTAGCCATCCGGAGAAACCGTCCCAATTATCGATGAGTTTAGAACCATCTACACTGCGCGAGCGAAAACCAACGCTGGCGGCGAATTCGTCACGATGCAGATCATCGCCGCTGCCGTAGCTCGTCGTGAGCACTGCAAAATTGCCCGCTAATCCGGGATTGGGCAAATCAAGGGTTCGGTCCTGTAAAACATAATCGTCGAGCAATGGGTTTACTGATTCTTTTTCGCTAAAAATCGCGTATAGCCCACCAAGCAACCCCACCACGCCCAATGTCAGGATGGCAACAGTTACTTTCTGGCCTCGTGGATAAAATCCTTCCCGCCGAAAAACAGCGATCCCGGCACCAATAAAGGACACTGTCAACAATGCTATTGCCGTGAAAGCTGCCGCCTGCGTGTCATCACCTGGAGCAAATGCGAGCAACACGAATGGCGCGAATACGAATAGAGCAACCCGGTATATCAAAGGGATGCGTACTACGAGCGTTACGCCTGACAAGACGAGTGCACCGACCAGGAAAAGAAGCCCAACTCGCGCAGGAAACGCAGGCAATTTCTGCCAGGTGAAGTCCTGGATAAAATAGGTTGCGAAAAAGGCAATGACGAGCGCCGTAACGAACACGAAAACGCCGATCGCAGCGCCCCGCCAGGCAGCGTCCGATGGATTCAGCTCGGAGGTTGCTCTCGTGATGAATCCACGAATGCGCTCAGTGACTTTCATGTTGGCTCCACCTATATCGCTTGTTCTTATTCTTATGCAGCAGATTCTGCACCTGCCAGCGACACATTGAAACACATCGTGGACTTCGCGGGAGCGGCGCATTCTCGTGGGAGCGGCTTTGTGGGAGCGGCTTTAGCCGCGAATTTTTTTTCCACAGACAACAATCACGACTACACAGACACGGGTTGCCGGTCCGGCCCATGAGACCCGCCGCAAGTACTTCCCTGTAGGCTTGAGGCCCGCATCCCTGCGGGCCACAGTCTCATGCACCGAACCGACAACCCACGTCCCAAGCATCGCGCGGATTTTGAACGGCTGGTGTGCGGCGTCTGCAAGCGCGGCGAGCTCCCTTATGCGAAGTAAAGCGCAGCGAAGCGAGCCATGAGCATAAGGGAACTCGCCGTGATTGCAGACTGGGCAAAAAAGAAGGGGATTCGCGGCTAAAGCCGCTCCCACGAAACAGATCACACCTGGCACCAAATGGACTAGTCCGCGCGCCGAACCCGAATAATCTCTACCGGCTCGTTCAGAATCTGACCCTGGAAATAGGCGATTTCTGTCGGCGCGTTTGCTGGTGACGCGTTGATTCTTCTAACAACATCCATACCGATGACGACCGCACCAAATGCGGCAAATCCCTGCTCGTCCGGCATTCGCGGTTGCCCGTAATCAAGGCCGGGCTGATCTCCGATGCAAATAAAAAACTCGGACGTCGCAGTACCCACATCGCCGCGTGCCATGGAGATAACGCCGTCTTTGTGCAGAATTCCGCTTAGTTCGGTCGTCTCATGATCAATGGGCGGAAACGGGCGTTCAGCATCCCCCCTGCCGCCCTGGATGACCTCGATCTGCGGCAAGCCCTTGTCGTTGGCATAACTAACAACACGATAGAATTCACCACCATCCAGATGACCACTGTCAACGAGCCGTAGAAAGTTTTGCACCGTCAATGGTGCTTTCTCGGCATACAGGTCAATTCCGATGTCGCCCATGCTGGTTGTCATCGTAATTCTAACTGTGTCCTCTTCGGCGACTGCCGATGACAACAAAACAAATCCCAGCAACAGGCAGGCAAACCTGATCACATTTCAATTCCTTGCACTGTCTTCACGTGGTTATCGAACGCTTCTGCGAACCGCCGCGGCGCTTCTTCGTGCATTCGAAGATACATAGATGGTCCAGAAGTCGTTGCTCTCCATCG
>JBLHLN010000289.1:0-3517 GCA_047620565.1 Woeseiaceae bacterium | reverse complement strand
GGCCTGTTTTTGTTAAGTATGGTTGCTCCCCGTTATCACGTGACGGCAGTTGGACGCAGCGTGTTGTTCAGCATCTTCGTCGTATTGCTCATTAACAAGCCGGAATTGATGAACCCGATTCTTGGCACTGCGTACGAGGGCCCGCTGCTGGCGTGGCCGTGGCTTTTTCCGGTCGGCACCCTGTGTTGTTTTGCGGCAGCTTTTCGCGGCAAACGGGAGACGGCGACTACTTAGCAAACGGGTAGACAACCGTGACTCTCGTTGCCATTCAGGCATTGCTGACGGATTCCTTACCAGCAGATTTTTCAGTTAAACTGCCCGAGGAAATGTGCGGATCAGAATGTCGCTATAGGGCGAATGGGAGTAGCAGAGTAATGGCACGAATGAGGGCGCGCAGGCGGTCAGTATTGGCAGTAGTTGTGCTTGCGAGCCTGTATCTTGGCGGTTGTGTGACATCCACGACAACGCAAAGTTTTCGTGTTGTGAAGGACGCGAATGTCGAGTCCGGTTACATAGCGACCGACGCAGACTTCAGCCAGTACGATCGCCTGCTTGGTAAGGATATGGGAATTTTCTTCCCTAGCGGAGCGCCTCTCAGTGAGGCAGATATTCAAAGAATCAGGCAGATTTTTCGCTCAGCATTTTTTGCTGAGCTTGAGCACTACACGATTGTCACAGAGGCCGGATCGGGGGTGATGACCGTCGAGGCATCGCTGATCGATATGCGTTCCGGCACCTATGAAGAAGTGCCGGGGATGCGCTCGGAACTTCGCGAACTCGGGCAACCAGGTGAGCTGGTGTTCCTCATGGAGCTGCGTGATTCGGCGTCAGATCGCGTGCTTGGGCGCGCGGCAGACAGTGCGTATACACCATCACTTGCTACCGGGGGTGGCAGGGAAACCGATTGGGCAGGCGTAGAGTCAGCGGCGCAGAACTGGGCGACATTATTCAGAAACTTTCTTGATCAGAATCTGCAGCAGAACGGCGTCATCGAAAAATGAAACGGGGCACAACCATCGTTGTGGCGCTGCTCACTCTGGCTCTCGTCGCCTGCGAGCCGGAGCCTGCCGAACTTATCCTGGTGAAGCCGCTTGACGTGACCCGCGACTATGAGATTGCCAAAGATTTTCTTGAGCTGATTGATCGGGAATCTACGGTGACCATCGAATTCACGGAAACAGCGATGACCGAACTCGACGCTGTCGAAGCGCTGATTGCAGGTGAAGCGGACATCGCGCTGGTATCCAACAGCCTGCCATTTCGGCGCCGCATAGCGACTGTTTTGCCTATGTATCCAACAGTGTTGCACATCGGTTTCCAGGCTGGCCGGGACAGCACAGATGGCCACAGCCTGATGCAGGGCGCCAGAATTTACGCGGGAGAGGCGGGGTCGGCATCGCGGCTGATGTTTGATTCGGTGAGATCACGACTGCAGTTGTCGACTGACGACTTTAGCTATGTTGATCGTGCGCCTGGAAACGGAGATTTGGGTGCGTTTCCGGATGTGTTCGTCGTGTTCGCCCCGATCGCAGCTGACAATCTCGAGAGTATTCCACCTGAGATCCGCGCCGGACTCCGGCTGCTCAGCCTGGGCGAGCCCGAGGATATTGGCAAGGGAAGTGCTATTGATTCGGTAACGCTTCTGAATCCGCATTTTGAACCTTTTTTGATTCCGGTTGGCACCTACGGGACGGTTACGCCGGAACCTGTGCTAACGCTTGCGGTTGATATGTTGCTTGTTGCACGTGCGAATCTTGATGAAACCGTGGTCTATGACCTGGTACAGGAAGTGTTGCGCCTTAAACCTGCGCTGGCGGCCTTGCGGCCTGGCCTGTTCAACCGCCTTTCTGATCACATTGCTTCGGGCAATTCGACGTTCGTCCTGCATCCCGGACTGGTTGCCTACGAACAACGCGACGCGCCGACCATTTATGAGCGTTATTCCGGCGTGGCTGAAGTCGTTTTCTCCCTGATTTTTGCGCTCATCAGCGCCACTTTCGCGGCAACGCGAATGTACAAGTTTGCGCGCAAGAATCGCATCGATACTTTTTATGCCAAAGTCATGGAAATTCGAAATGCGATGGCCGATTTTGATGCGGGAGAGCAGCGCGAAAACGCCGTAACGGAGTTGCGCGCACTACAGACAAACGCATTCGAGCAATTGATTGATGAAAAACTGGCGGCAGACGAAAGCTTCAGGATATTTATTGCACTATCGAATGACGTAATCGGCGAGCTGCAAGTCGGTAAGTCTGCCTAATTATTATTCTGTGCCATCTCGTCACAGATACTTTTTTCGGCGCTGACCCGGTCCCACAATCCTTTGGCCACCAGTGACAAACCTGCCGTCGCCACGGCCGCGCCTGTTGTTGTTACTGAACCCTTCGCATCGATACCGAGTGAAGGGCTTTTGAGTGTCCCGCGCACATTCAGAAATGAATTTGCGATGCCGCCGACGCTGATGCCAAATCCCTGGCGCGGTTTTGCGCTGATGGACATGCGTAACGCTTCATTCGCAAAATTGACGCTACCCTTTGCTGCCATCGTTACTTTCTCTGTTTGTATTACCAGATTTTCAACTGTTGCCAGGCCGTTTTCGATATCGACGTTGTAGAAGGCACACTCGAGCGTCGTGTGGGCCTCTTTTTTGCTCCTGGGATTTACGGCTTCCAGTACCTGGGTGACCAGGTCGCCAAATAAGCGTGAAATAAGTGCGCTGCTTGTCCGTCCGGTGCCCTGCGAAAGTGCAATTCTGCCATTGGAGCTTGCCATCAGTTCGTGCGGAGAATTTCCGCTGCCACGCAGTTCGATTTTGCCATTAACGGCTGGCAACCCCGAGCTGACACTGTTGGCGGACTCCCGCACGCCGATGTGAATGTTTTCTACATTAATTACCGTGTCGAATTCATATTGATTCTCCACAGGAAGCACAGAAACATGCCCGAATATTTTGCCTGCCGATTCGCCGAGTGAAATCGGATCAGCTCTTAGGCCGCCGTTACTGATGTCGATGCCAACGTGAAAATCGTGCACGTCCAGTTGGGTGAGAATCAAACGTCCTGCCCGAAAATCGATTTTGGCGTCGAATGATTCCAGCCAGCCCAACGACAACGGGCTATCGGGAATAAAATAGGGACCGGACTCTGTTGTTGCTGCCGGAGCGTCATCAGCTTTCGCCAGTTGACTGGCGAGATCGAGATAGGTTGCAGAAAGTTCACCGGTCACCGCAGGCTTGCCACGCAGGTCTGTTACGAAACGACCGTCAATCTTGTTTTCGCCGATCGTTGCGTCAATATTTTCAATGGCAAAGCCTGTTGGAATACCGTTGACCTGCAATGCAATGCTGAATGACTTGGACGGAAACGCATCAATGCCAAATGCCTCGCCAATTTTCTTCAGATCAGGTCCCGATGTACTTACGGTCAGATCGCTGTCGTTGGACATCGGAGAATTGTTCAGTGTGCCATCAACCGCAAAAGAGAAGTCGCCAACCTTGAATGTAGTATCGGCAAACCTG
>JBLHLN010000288.1:0-3523 GCA_047620565.1 Woeseiaceae bacterium | reverse complement strand
TACGGAACAGACACAAAAATTGCCAATGCGACCTGGCGCCAGTGCCGGTGTAGCGTCGGCAGGTCATGACGACGCACCGAAGGCGGAAGTGAAAACTTACGGCATACCTAACGGCGACGACTACTAGCGCTGCACTTATCGATTAGGCAGGATCTCAGTACGAATCGTGCAAGAGATATTTGAGCTCATACGTGAGTGGGCCCAGTTACTGGGCCCCAACGTCTACCTTCAGGCGATTTTTATTGCGGTCGTCTTTATTTTCATCGGCAAACTCGCCGACTTCATCATTTCCCGTGTTATAGCGAAAATCGTTGCCCGATCCAGCACAGATCTGGACGACAACCTGGTTGCACTGTTGCATCGACCTGTCTTTATCACCTTCGTGCTGGTGGGACTGGCGCTTGCGACCGAACGTGTCGGCCTGCCCGCATCACCCGAATTTCTTACGCTCGGATTGCTGAAGACGATCGCAATCCTCATCTGGTACAGCTTCTTTCGAAACCTTACGCAGCTGTTGCTCAAGGCGCTGACACGCGGCCCGAGCGCGCTCAGCGTGCACGCCAGCATGTTTCCGCTCCTCGAGACAACCCTCAAAGTTTCGTTATTTGCGCTGTCGGTCTATTTCATTTTTCTCGCCTGGAACATCAATGTCACGGCGTGGCTCGCATCGGCGGGTATCGTTGGCCTCGCACTTAGTTTTGCCGCCAAAGATTCACTGTCCAATTTGTTTGCCGGCGTATCCATAGCGGCTGACGCGCCGTACAAGACCGGCGATTTCATTATTCTGGATACCGGCGAACGTGGCATGGTTACGCACATCGGCCTGCGCAGCACACGATTACTGACTCGTGACGATGTTGAAATTACGATTCCCAATGGCGTCATCGGCAATGCCAAGATCATCAACGAAGCGGGCGGACCGTCAAGCAAACACCGCGTTCGCATTCCGGTCGGGGTCGCGTACGGCAGTGATCTGGATCATGTCATTGATACGCTATCGGACGTAGCGCAGCAGCATGAGGAGGTGTGCGAGACCCCGCAAGCGCGTGTCCGCTTCCGCGCCTTCGGCGAATCCGGTCTGGATTTCGAATTGTTATGCTGGATCGACAAGCCGGTCAATCGCGGTCGTATGATTCACGAACTCAATTGCAACGTATACAAAGCGTTTGCCGCTGAGAAAATTGAAATTCCGTATCCGCAACGTGATCTTCACGTACGCAGCATGCCGAAAGGTATGGCCTAAAGATTGTTTTGGGCTTGCGGCCTGAACGGCCTAAAGTTTTACGGCAAGGGTTTTGCCGCGGGATCTATTCGGGCTGATCTTTGCGCCGACGCAATTCTTCGCGAATCGCATTCAGGTCGGAACCCACCGGCGCTTCGTCCTGCGGCTCTATCACTGGCACTGATTCTTGCGGCTGCGGCGCGGATTGTTGCACCTGAGGTGCGGCCGGTGCTACATCGGCTGGCGGTAGTTGCTGACCATTTTGCTGTGACGGCTGTGTCGAGTCTGCAGCGGACGGCAGTTGCTCGAACAGACCGAGATACTCTGCTTCTTCTCTGGCACGTTGAGCCTCAAGCGTCCTTCTGCGGGCATCTGCTGCAGCTTCCTGGTTACGTCTGAGGGCCCGGCGCTTGCGTTCCGATTGCGCTTCCATTGCTTGCCGACGGTCCGGCTCTTCGGTAGACGCCAGGCGATTCACAGCCTCGCGGGCATTCATGCACTCTGCGTCATATTTCATCTCCGACCGATTCTGCGCGCAGCGGACCATGGTCGCCTCAAGTTGACGCGGTTTTTCCATGAATTCGGTAACGGACAAGGGCGGCACTTCCTCTGCGCAAGCGATCAGCAGCAAGAATCCGAGAACAGAAATAATTTGTTTTGAATGCTTCATTTAAGCCAAAAATGTCATATACAAATGTCCAACAGGCAACACATACCTGAATTTCCCCGGATGATAGCATTCACCTGCCATTTCACTTTGTGGGCGAGTTCGCACTTCGGCGCTGTCAACCAACGAATGGCACGACCGTTAAATTAATACAGGAAGGATCCTGCCGCCATAACTGGCGTTTTTCGACCACGGAGAAGTGCATGTATAAGTCTTTTATCGTCATCGTGCTGGCCGCAATGCAGTGCGCCTGTGCGACCCAGGACGCCGTTCCCCAGGCCGGCGATTCCCTGCTGAGCTTCAGCGAAATCTCCAGTGAGATTACGGTCGGATATGAGAAATTCGACGAGAGTGTGGTATCAGATCAGACTCTGTCACGGAGTCTCGCAGAAACACCTTAGGCAAAAATTTAGCAGCAGCCAATCAACATTCGTTCCGAGCAACCGTACAGCGGATCAAGTTGTTATAGTGTCCGCGTGTCCGGACCCAGCCAGTTTTCACTACTCAAACAACGCCGCTTCGGGCCTTTCTTCCTGACCCAGTTTCTTGGAGCATTTAACGACAACATATTTCGCAACGGCCTGATCATTCTCCTCACTTTCCAAAGCACCAGGATATTTGGACTGGGTGCGAACCAGCTGGCGAACGTCGCCGGCGCGTTGTTTATTCTGCCGTTTTTCCTGTTTTCGGCGACCGCCGGGCAACTTGCCGACAAATACGAAAAATCCCGGCTCATCAGGTTGATTAAGCTGGCGGAAATATTCCTCATGCTGATTGCCGCCACTGCACTTGCCAGCGGCAGTTTTGTCTTGCTCTTTTTCGTACTCTTCCTGATGGGTTGCCAGTCGACAATGTTTGGGCCGGTCAAATACGCCTATTTGCCACAGCAACTCGCGACGGACGAACTGGTTGGCGGCAATGCATTGATTGAGTCCGGAACCTACGTCGCCATTATCTTTGGTCTGATCGTCGGTGGTCTCTCAATTGCAATTGATCCGGGCAGACAGTTTCTGCTGGGTACGTGCCTCGTCGTTGTTGCAGTGCTTGGCTGGTTATCCAGTCGGGCGATACCACAAACAAAGGCTGTAGATCCGACTTTGCGCATAAACTGGAATGCGTGGGCCGAAACCTTGCATATCGTAGAATTTTCGCGGCGCGACAAAAGCGTCTTCCTGTCAATACTGGGCATTTCATGGTTCTGGTTTTTCGGCTCGGCACTCACGCTGCAAATTCCGGCGTACACACTCGACATACTCAACGGCAATGAAGAAGTTACTACCGTCTTACTGGTGGCATTCGCGATCGGTGTCGGCGCAGGCTCATTACTTTGCGAACGAATGTCCGGTCACAGAATTGAATTGGGCCTGGTGCCATTCGGCTCAATAGGAATGACTGTTTTTGCGATTGATTTGTTCTTTGCACAACCCACAGTGCATTTGCAAGCGGTCAGCACCGTCGGCGAATTCATCAGTCGCGACGGTACTTTGCGAATTCTTGTCGATTTCGCGATGCTCGGTGCGTTCGGCGGATTTTACAGCGTCCCGTTGTATGCACTTATTCAGCAACGCTCGGACTCTCGACACCTGTCTCGGATTATCGCGGCGAACAACATCATCAATTCATTGCTGATCGTT
>JBLHLN010000287.1:0-3524 GCA_047620565.1 Woeseiaceae bacterium | reverse complement strand
CGAGAATGGGTCGCTCCCACGAAACTGCTCCCACAAACAGGGGCCACCTCCCACAAGGCTGCTCCCACAGGCCGGGGTTGCTGCCACGAAGCTGTGACCGTCCCAGATTGCGTGTCATAATTCGCGGCGTTCCTCGCTTGTGGCAATCCCTACCAATCAGATGACTTCAGACGTACGCAAGATAATGGTTTCCAGCGCGCTTCCATACGCGAATGGCTACATGCACATGGGCCATCTCGTGGAATATATCCAGTCAGACATCTGGGCGCGCTTCCAAAAGCAGCGTGGACACACCTGCACCTTTGTTTGTGCCGCCGATGCGCATGGCACGCCGATTATGATCAAGGCTCGCCAGGAAAATATTCCGCCGGAAGAAATGGTTGCGAAGGTTGCGCTTGAGCAACATGCAGACCTGCAGGCCTTCGATGTCGCATTCGATAATTTTCACACCACGCATTCGGCGGAAAACGAGCAACTCGTTTGCCGTATGTATGAGGCCCTGAATGAAGCCGGTCACGTCTATACGAAAACCATCGAACAGGCTTTTGATGAACAGGAGCAAATATTTCTGCCGGACCGGTTTGTGCGCGGAACCTGCCCGCGCTGCAAGAGTGAGGATCAGTACGGTGACGCGTGCGAAGTCTGTGGCGCGACCTACACTCCCAATGATTTGATCGAACCAGTTTCTGTGCTCTCCGATTCCAAGCCCGTGTGGAAAGAATCGGAGCACTACTTTTTCAAGTTAAGCGCATTCGAGGAAAATCTGCGCACCTGGATGAAATCGGCAAATTTGCATCAGAATATCACCAGCAAACTTGAGGAGTGGTTTTCTGCGGGGCTGCGGGATTGGGATATTTCGAGAGATGCGCCATATTTCGGATTTCTGATTCCGGGCACAACCGATAAATATTTTTATGTCTGGCTGGATGCGCCAGTCGGCTACCTGGCCAGTTTTCTGCACCTGTGTAGGCAGACAGACGGTCTCGATTTCGACGAATACTGGATGCCAGGTCACGATACCGAGACTTACCATTTTATTGGCAAAGATATCGTCTATTTTCACACCTTGTTCTGGCCGGCAGTGCTCGAAGGGTCAGGATTTCGCACGCCTACCAGCGTGTTCGCGCACGGTTTTCTGACCGTAAATGGCAAAAAAATGTCGAAGTCGCGCGGCACATTCATCAAGGCACGCACTTACGCCGACAATCTTGATCCGAATTATCTGCGCTATTACTACGCCGCGAAACTCGGTCCCGGCATGGATGACATCGATCTGAACCTTGATGATTTCATTGCCAGGGTCAATTCGGACCTGGTTGGCAAACTGGTGAATATCGCAAGTCGTTGCGCCGGCTTCATCAGCAAGCGATTCGACGGTCAACTTGCCGGCATGCTGGATGATAAAGATTTGTATGAAAAATTTTCGTCAGCCGAAAACGAAATTGCCAATCACTATGAGCGACGTGAATTTTCAAAAGCAATGCGTAAAGTCATGTTGCTCGCTGACGAAGCCAATCGGTACATCGAGCAAATGAAACCGTGGGTGATGGTCAAGGATGAGTCGCAGGCCGACAGGGTACAGCTTGTCTGTACGCAGGGCCTGAACATGTTCCGCGCACTCATGATTTATTTGACGCCGGTAATACCCTCGCTTGCCACTGAAACACAGACATTGTTCAATGAGGGTCCATGGGCATGGTCTGCCGCCGGCACGCCGTTGTTGAATCACGAAATCGCCCGATTTAAGCCAATGATTACCCGGGTCGATCCCGCACAGGTTGAGAAAATGGTTGAACAATCCAGGGAAACCAATGGCGGCAGCGGCAACGTTGACAACACTGCACCGGCCAGGGAATCCGGCAATGAAATTTCGATCGACGAGTTTTCCAAAGTCGAATTGAAAGTTGCCCGAATCGAAAAAGCAGAGCCCGTAGAGGGCGCTGACAAACTGCTGAAGCTGACACTCGATCTCGGCGATGAATCACGCGAAGTTTTTGCCGGCATCAAGGCAGCCTATGATCCGGAAGCGTTGCAGGGTCGGCTGGTTGTCGCTGTTGCGAATCTGAAACCGAGAAAGATGCGCTTTGGCACATCGCAGGGCATGGTGCTTGCCGCCGGTCCCGGCGGAGAGGAAATTTTTCTGCTATCCGTTGATTCAGGCGCTAAACCAGGTATGCGCGTCAAATAAACCATTTACAATTGGCACTGCAATGACCGACCTTATCCTTATTCTTGTTAGCACGGTACTGGTCAACAACTTTGTGCTGGTCAGATTTCTGGGCCTGTGCCCGTTCATGGGCGTCTCCAGAAATCTGGAAGCTGCATTCGGGATGTCGCTGGCAACAGCGTTCGTACTGACGCTGTCATCAGCCGTTGCCTATCTGCTTCACGAATACGTCCTGCTTCCCCTGCAACTGGAATACCTCAAAACCATCAGCTTCATTTTGGTTATCGCCGCCAGTGTGCAATTTGCGGAAATTATGGTTCGACGACTAAGCCCCCTCCTCTACCAGTTGCTTGGCATCTATATCCCGCTGATTGCGACAAACTGTGCCGTCCTTGGTGTCGCGCTGCTGAATGTTCAACAGGCCGAAGGTTTTGTGCAATCTGTCTTTTACGGCTTTGGAGCAGCCGGCGGCTTCGCGCTTGTGCTCATTCTCTTTGCCGCAATTCGCGAACGGCTTGAAGCTGCCGATGTTCCGCTTCCATTTCGCGGCACCGCTATAGCGCTGATGACTGCAGGAATCATGTCGCTGGCATTTATGGGTTTTTCCGGCATGGCCAGACTGTGACGTCCTGATCATGTGGACAACTATCCTAACCGCCGTCTTGATTATGGCTGCCATTGCACTTGCTGCCGGTTTGTTATTGAGCACAGCGTCACGAAAGCTGGTTGCCGACGACGAGGGCCTGACTGAAGAAATCAATGCACTCTTGCCGCAGACACAGTGTGCGCAATGTGGCTATCCGGGCTGTCGGCCATACGCGGCGGCAATCAACTCGGGCGAGGCAGCGATTAATCTGTGCCCTCCTGGCGGCGAGGCCACGGTTCGCCGCCTCGCAGGATTACTCGGCAGAGATCCACTACCTCTGGCCGAAACTGCCGTCGCAATGACAGGCGTCGCCCTGATTGACGAAGAATTGTGCATTGGCTGCATGCATTGTCGTAATGCTTGTCCAGTCGATGCGATCGTTGGCGCACATCAATTCATGCATACGGTCATAGCATCGGAGTGCACGGGTTGCGAGTTATGTCTGCCGCCATGTCCCGTCGACTGCATTAGCATGGAGCCCGCGTAGTGAGCGCGCCGACATACGACCTGGGCGTGCTTCACGGTGGCATACGAATGCCGGCCGAGAAACAGCAGTCAACGCAGCAGCCGATACAGAAGGTTCCCGTCCCAAACCAACTGGTATTGCCGATTACGCAGCACGTGGGCGAACCTTCCCACCCGATTGTTGGAATCGGTGAATATGTTCTCAAAGGGCAATTAATCGCTGAGGCCTGCGGATCTCTCAGCGCA
>JBLHLN010000286.1:0-3533 GCA_047620565.1 Woeseiaceae bacterium | reverse complement strand
ACGTTAAATGCTACCACCGGAACCCCCGCCGCTGCAGCCTTCAGCATGGCTACGCCCAGGCCTTCTTCCGTCGCAGGATGGACCAGCAAATCGAAACAAGCCAGGTAGTCGTCCAGGTCATGGCGAAATCCTGCGAATTGAACAGTACCGCCGAGATTCAGTTGATTCGCAAGCGCCTTGAGCTTCCGTTCCGACGAACCCGTACCGAAAATCACGATACGCAAGTGCGGATACAAATCGCGAAGATTGGGCACCACATCGAACAGAAATCGGTGCCCCTTTCGGTCAATCAACTGGGCAATAACTGCAATCGTGAAATCGCCGTCGTCGATCTCAAACTCGTCGCGAAACGACTCGCAGTCCGGTTCCATGCACATGCTCTCAACATCAACAGCGCTTCGAATGACCTCGATCCTCTTCGCGTCGTTGGTGTTTTTTTGCAGGACCGCCGCAATGTGCTCTGAAATAGCGATTATGCGACGGAAGGGACGGTAACGAAGACGCGCGAGAAACGGAGAATCTTCACTGTCGACGCGCCTCGATACGACCGCAGGGATGCCGGCAAGAGACGCCGCCAGGCCACCTGAAAAGTCCGCGCCGCGACGACTGTGACAATGCACGATGTCGGGTGCTTCGGCGACCAGGACCCTGCGCAATCGCCAGGCGAAGCCGAGATCGTGATCGCCGGCACAATTGATGTTGATGACCCGAATGCCGTTGCCGCGGGCGACCTTGTCGATATCCGAATCCGGCAAACAGACGAGGACGCCATCAATGCCCTCTTTGGCGAGCCCTGCAACCAGCCATACAACCTGCTGCGCACCACCATAGAAATGGCGTCCGGTTTCGACGTGCACGACTTTCATAACGGCAGTTCAATGCCTCCCGACATCGACTTCACGTGAATCAGAGGCTAGCATGGACTGCCCCCAGCGCAGACAGAATTAATAAGAACAAGAATGAGCGCCAACGTCTCTCCAGTTCACACGCCGATGATGCAGCAGTACATGCGCATCAAAGGTGAATACCCCGACATGCTCGTGTTCTATCGTATGGGAGATTTCTACGAGCTGTTTTTTGACGACGCCAGAAAGGCCGCAGCGTTGCTCGACATCACGCTGACCGCACGCGGCAAATCTGGCGGCAATGCGATCCCCATGGCTGGCGTCCCCTACCACGCCGCTGAGGGTTACCTCGCCAAGCTTGTCAGGAAAGGCGAGTCCGTTGCCATCTGTGAGCAGATCGGTGACCCGGCTACCAGCAAAGGTCCGGTGGAACGCAAGGTGATGCGTGTAGTCACGCCAGGAACACTGACGGACGAGGCACTACTCTCGGCATCACGTGACAACCTGGTCGCAGCGATCTGCAAGAACGGGCAACAAATCGGTATTGCCTGGCTTGATCTTGCGGGCGGTCGCTTTCGACTAACTGAGGTCTCCGGCGACGAGGCAATGGCGAGCGAAATTGAGCGTCTTCACCCGGCCGAAATCATCGTCGACGAAGAGCAGCGAAATGCTAACGACAGTCACGGATTCGCGGCAAACATCCGCGTCGTCACACGGCCGCCGTGGCACTTCGATCAAGACAGTGCGAAACGCCTGCTGTGCTCACAGTTTCAAACCAGGGATCTCGACGGTTTTGGGGCAGTTGATTTTCCGTTTGGTATCGCTGCTGCCGGCGCATTGTTGCAGTACGTCAATGACACGCAAAAAACGGCATTGCCACATTTGACATCGATTACCGTCGAACATGTTGACGACGCTTTGATAATGGACGGGCCGACGCGACGCAATCTCGAACTTGAACAAAGCCTTAGTGGCAATCACGAGTTGACACTTGCAGGCGTCATGGACCGTTGCCAGAGCCCAATGGGCAGTCGCCTGCTGAGGAGATGGATTCAACGACCGCTACGCGATGCGACGACACTGCGTGGCCGCTACCAGGCAGTAGAAACATTATTGTCAGGCGGCCTCACCGATGGCTTGCAGGATATGTTGCACGGCATCGGCGATGTTGAACGCATACTCTCGCGGCTGGCGCTACGTTCAGCGCGCCCGAGAGACCTGCGGCAACTGTTGCTCACGTTGTCACGCCTGCCAGCGCTACGACGATCTCTGCGTCAGGTCGATGCTCCGCTACTCCAGAATCTGTGCCTGCAGGTGCAGGATCACTCGCGCCAAAGGGAGTTGCTGAATAATGCGGTGATCGACAACCCGCCAATGCTGATCCGCGACGGTGGCGTCATTGCAGAAGGCTTTGATGAAGAGCTGGACGACCTGCGATCGATTGCAAGCAACGCCGACCAGTACCTGCTCGATCTCGAGTCGCGGGAAAAAGAAAGAAGTGGAATTTCGACGCTGAAGCTCGGTTACAACCGCGTGCACGGTTACTACATAGAAATCAGTAAAGGCCAGGCTGACAAAGCGCCGGCTGACTACGTCAGGCGGCAAACCCTGAAAAACGCCGAGCGATACATCACGCCTGAACTGAAACAATTCGAGGACAAAGTATTGAGCGCGCGCGAACGCGCGTTAAGCCGGGAAAAATATTTGTACGAATCCTTGCTCGACTCGTTGCTGGAAGCACTGACGGAAATGCAAACAACCGCTGCGGGACTGGCAGAACTGGACGTGCTGGCGTCCTTTTCCGAACGCGCTGTGAGTCTTGATTTGTGCAAGCCGGAATTAGTCAACGAGCCCTGCATCGAGATTTGCGGTGGCCGGCACCTCGTCGTTGAACAGGTCATTGAGGAGCCGTTCGTTGCCAACGACCTGTCATTCAACAGCCGGCAACGGCTGCTGGTCATCACCGGTCCCAACATGGGCGGCAAATCCACTTATATGCGGCAAGCCGCCCTGATTACTATCCTGGCACATATCGGCAGTTTCGTGCCGGCAGACACGGCCCGCCTTGGTCCTGTTGACCGGATTTTCACGCGCATTGGCGCATCGGACGACCTGGCTGGCGGGCGTTCTACATTCATGGTCGAAATGACTGAAACAGCGACGATCCTGAACAACGCGACAGAACAGAGTCTCGTTCTGATGGACGAGATCGGTCGCGGCACCAGCACATTTGACGGCCTGTCACTGGCCTGGGCGGCCGCCCATCACATGGGCGAAAACGTGCGTGCATTTACTTTGTTCGCAACACACTATTTTGAGCTCACAGCGCTTGCAGGCGAATTACCGGATTGCAGCAACGTGCATCTGGATGCGACTGAGCACAAGGGGAAACTGGTCTTCCTGCATACAGTAAAAGCGGGCCCCGCAAACCAGAGCTACGGGTTACAGGTTGCAGCACTCGCCGGCGTTCCGTCGCCAGTGATCAGGCGAGCGAAAAAGTACCTGTCAACACTTGAAACACACCAGTCCACTGAACATCCACAGTCGCAGTTGCCTTTGCATGCATCGGCAGCACCTGAAAGCAGCGAACTGGCCGACGCGCTGGACGACATTGATCCTGATGAGTTGACGCCCAGGGAGGCGTTGGATGCGCTTTATCAGCTAAAGAAAATCGAGAATTGAAGTATG
>JBLHLN010000285.1:0-3540 GCA_047620565.1 Woeseiaceae bacterium | reverse complement strand
CGATAGAAAGGAACTGCACCCGATCGCGCGCTCGTGCGGATACTTTGCGGGGTAACTTGGGAGCAATAGGATTGCGCGCAGCGTCGCTGCCGCCTTCGATTATTTCGTCGACTTTTCCGTCATAAAGCAATTCAAGCGATCCGGAAACCACGTAAATGGTGCGCTTTTCCGTGTCGCCTTCCTTGAACAGGATTTGCTGCGGAGACAGTTCCCGGATCTGCACCTTTTTTGCAAGTGCAGCGAGATTGTCCCGCTTCAGGCCGTCAAGCGGGGAAAAGCTCTTGAGCAGTTCTGTATCCAGCTGCTCAGCGGTCATGGTTCATCCTGTAATCGCTCTTCAATTTGATTTGAAACGGGTCCAATTGTGGTCAGACCAACGCCTAAGCCCTTATTCTAACTTCAATTTGTCGGATTTCGATACTTCCAGCTTCGCTCACCGTGAAGCGGCGCACAGTTTGGCAGGTCTGTGCCGGAACAACTTCATTATTTGTCACCGGCGGAAATCCCGGCCCAGCCCGGATGCGGCCTGAATCGCTCGCCGTGTGCTGTAGCGAGATTCTCCAACGCACTGACAATGTTGTCGATCCCTCGTTCTCTGGCGTATTGCAGCGGTCCGCCGCGAAATGGTGCGAATCCCGTGCCAAATATGACGCCGGCATCGAGCAGGTCAGCGTCAGTAACGACCCCTTCCTGAAGGCACGCAACCGATTCGTTGACCATCGGCAGAATAAGTCGATCCGTAATGTCGTTGGGCGCGGTATCGCTGGTGTCAGCCGGCTTTACCGATTTGCCGTCCTCCCAGGTGTAGAATCCCTGGCCGGATTTCCGACCCAGATGGCCCTTTTCAATCATTGCCTCCAGTCCATCGGGAACCAGCTGATCGAAGGCCTGGCTCAATACACGGGATACATTTAACGCAACATCCAGGCCGACTGTATCTGCCAGTTCGACCGGGCCCATTGGCATGCCGAATTCCTTTGCGGCTCGATCAATGATCGTGAGGGATACGCCCTCGTTGGCAATATGCATGGCCTCGGACATGTAAGGCATTAGTACGCGGTTTACGACAAACCCGGGCGAGCTCTTGCAGCCGAGCGGGAATTTGCCGATCGCCTTAACAAACGCAAAGCCCTGATCGAGAGCGCTGTCATCCGTATCATCGCAGCGGATCACCTCAACCAGCGGCATTTTTGCGACTGGATTGAAAAAATGCACGCCAATAAATCGTTCGGGGGCGTCCAGTACCGTGCGCAGATCCTCCAAAGGCAGGCTGGAGGTGTTGGTCGCCAAAATAGCATCAGACTTCATTGCTGCCTGGAGTTTGCGATAGAGCTCCTGTTTCGCATCGAGGTTCTCGAATATTGCCTCGATGACAAGATCGGCTGCTGCGATTCCGTTACCGTCAACGTCCGGGCGCAAACGATCCGTCACTGCAGCGCGCTTATTCGGATCACGCACCTTCTTGCTGAACAATTTCCCAGCCCTGACCATGGCTGGCTCAATGAATTCGGCCGCTCGATCCTGCAACGTGACATTCAGGCCACGCAAAGCGCACCACGCAGCGATATCGCCACCCATTACGCCCGCTCCAACAACGTGCACGTTGGTGATTTTTT
This sequence comes from Woeseiaceae bacterium, assembly GCA_047620565.1. Classification (GTDB taxonomy): domain Bacteria; phylum Pseudomonadota; class Gammaproteobacteria; order Steroidobacterales; family Woeseiaceae; genus SZUA-117. The sequence continues at coordinate 1,924 of JBLHLN010000285.1, read as the reverse complement.
TTGCCGGTTTTTTGCCCTGCGACTTAAGACGGTTTTGCAAAAAGAAAACCCGCACGAGGTTTTTCGAGGTATTGCCAACCATGAGTTTGGCAAATGATCGGGCCTCTTTTTCGTAACCATTATCTGCGGATGCGCCGAATCGTGACCAAAGATCGATGATTGCGAATGGGGCAGGGTAGTGATCAGGCCGTGCTCTTGCGGCAACCTGTTTGCGCAACATACGTCCAACAAGCGGTCGCACGAAAAACAGGTTCAGCAAACGTTCTGTCAATGGCGCGACAGTTAGTACCTGTCCCGATGCAATCATTTCCCGGGCTGCCTGTTTCCAGTTGTCGGCAGTAACAATTCGATCAACCAGGCCCTGTTGTTTGGCTTTACCGACTGTGATTGGTTTGCCGGTCAACATCAGTTGCATTGCCGCACGTACGCCGGCGATACGCACCGCGCGCACAGTGCCACCAAACCCGGGATGAAGTCCCAGCTGAACCTCTGGGAATCCGATGACCGGTTTTTCGTTTTGCAGCGCTATGCGGTAATCACAGGCAATCGCCAGTTCGAGGCCGCCGCCCAAGGCAAAGCCGTTGATTGCAGCCACCGTCGGACAACGCATGTCGGCGAGCCTGTCCATGACTTTCTGACCTATCCGAATCAGGTCAAACGCCTGTTGCTCTGATTCGACCGAACCAAATTCGGTGATGTCGGCGCCCATCACAAAGCCGTTGTTCTTGCCGGAATAAATTACCACGCCACGGGGCGGATCATCGTCGATACCTGCTATGACGTCTTGCAGTTCCAGAAGCACTGCTGCTGACAATACGTTGGCGCTGCCATCCGCTTTGTCAAGACAGGCCCAGACTATGCCGTCGCTGTCAGTGTCCAGTCGCCAGTGTTGGTATGTTTTATTCGTTGAATCGTTCATCGTCGGATCTGCTGCTTCATTTTTTTGTGCGTTGATTATTCAACTTCGAAATCGCAAATTAAAGGCAGATGATCTGAATGCCGGACCTGAGGAATTTCGAAGTTCGTAACGTTGACGCCGTCCTGATAAAGAATGAAATCAAGTTCTTTACGCGGAGAGCGGCTTGGATAGGACGGCAGGCTCTCGCTATTAGCACTTTTGAGGCCGGCTGCCTTCATAAACAGGTAAATCTCGTTCTCTCCCCAAAACGTATTGAAATCGCCAGCAACGATAACCGGTTTTTCTGTAACGGCGACGAGATCATAAAGTTTGCGCAACTGCAGATGTCTGTGGCGGTATTTTAGCGACAGGTGCACCAGGAATACCGCGAATGTTTCCATTTCCAGCTCGATTATCAGGCGTTTTATACCAGTATCGAAGTAGTGAAACGTTTCGCCGTGCACACGCGGGGCGGCGAGAAACGCATTTCCTTGCTTGCGAATGATCGGTAGCAGCTGATTGATGGATTTTTCTCCGTATTTCGTCTCGTACGAAGAATTCATGCCGAGTTCAGACGCGATTTTCTCAGCCTGGTTGACCTTGCGGCTGCGAATCGATCCGGAGTCGACCTCTATCAGGCCGACGATGTCCGGGTCTGTAGATTTAATAAAACTGGTGATTTCAGGAAGCACATTCTGGTTGCCGAGGAGATATCCGGCACCTGGCAGAGGCATGTGCATTGTGGCTCCTGCGCCCACGGCGTAACGAATATTGTAGAGGAGGAGTCGCATTGTCGGGTGCTACGATACAGAAAGGCTTGGGACTTTGAAACAGTACCGAAATACGCTCGGCTGGCCATGTAATCTGACAATTAGATACACTTACGGGCAGCGGGTCTGTTACTGGAGGACGGAGTGTCTGAGAGCAATCCAATCAAGGTTTTCGTTACCCACAATTTCAAGGATAACGTCGATTATCTTCGTGTATTCGAGTTCCTTGAGAGTATGGAGCGGTTTTTCTATATCA
>JBLHLN010000284.1:0-3541 GCA_047620565.1 Woeseiaceae bacterium | reverse complement strand
CAGGCCTGCGTACGACCAGTCCATTTTCACGTAACACCGAAAAAGCTTGCGGCGTAGTGACTTCATGAATGATATGCAGGTCGATATAAAGAACAGCTGGTGTCTCAGGCGTTTCATCGACCACAATGTGATCTGCCCAGACCTTTTCAAAAAGGGTGCTTGGATTACTCACAGAATTTCCTGGAAAATACTAAATGGTTACGTGAGATGTCGCGTTATCCGCGCCGATATCTTCACCACGTTCGCGGCGCCGCAGGGTTCGATTCATCACTTCGAGGCAAGCTCTGCAGCCGGCTTCAACGATATCGACGCTTGCACCACGGCCACGGAAACTCTCGCCATCGATATCGACGGTAACAGTCACTTCGCCAAGAGCATCTTCACCGATCGACGCACTGTGTAACTCGAAGTTGCGCAATATCATGTCAACGCCTGTTGCGATTTCCAGAGCCTGAAAGGCAGCGGCTACCGGGCCATCGCCATGCGCGGATTTGGATACTTCAACGCCATCTTCGCCAATAAGACTTACGGTCGCTGTGGCCGGTTCATCGGTATGCGTTTGAACTTCAAGAGACTTCAACGTCCAGGGGCCAGACGACGCACTTCCGGCATTCATGATGATCGATTCGATATCACCGTCATAAATGTCTTTTTTCTTATCCGCCAGCTTCTTGAATTCCTGAAACGCACGGTTGGTTTCGAAATCATCTAACTCGAAGCCGAGTTCCTTAACACGATCCCGAAACGCGTGGCGGCCACTGTGTTTGCCAAGCACCAGGTTCGATTTGCTCAGTCCGACGTCTTCGGGACGCATGATTTCGTAGGTTGATGCGTGTTGCAGCATGCCATGCTGGTGAATTCCGGCCTCATGGGAGAACGCGTTTTCGCCAACGACCGCTTTGTTGCGAGGAGGGTGCATGCCGGTAATGTTCGAGACGAGTCTGGATGTCGGATACAGGCGCGTTGTGTCAATACCGGTTTCAAGTCCGAAGTACTCCGCGCGCGTCTTGATCGCCATTACGGCTTCCTCGAGACTGCAGTTACCGGCGCGTTCTCCGATGCCGTTGATAGTGCACTCTATTTGACGTGCACCGGCACCAACGGCCGCCAGACTGTTCGCAACGGCCATGCCGAGGTCGTTGTGGCAGTGGACGCTGAGCGTAATCTCGTTGATCCGTGCGACGTGTTCTCTCAGGTACCGGAACAACTGATCGAATTCAGCTGGAACGGTGTAGCCAACCGTATCCGGAATGTTGACGGTAGTGGCACCAGCCTCAATAGCGGCGGATACGACCTCGGCGAGGTACGACAGTTCGGTTCGCGATGCGTCCTCCGGAGAGAACTCGACGTCGTCGCATAACTCACGTGCCATCTTGATGGCACCGACGGCGCTCTTGATGATCTCTTCTTTGGCCATTTTGAGCTTGTGCTCACGATGGATCGCGCTGGTTGCAACGAATACGTGAATGCGATGATTGTCCGCGCCTTTGACGGCCGCGTGGACTTTCTCGATGTCGGCGGCGTTGCAACGAGCCAGCCCGCAAATCACCGGTCCGAAGTTGCGCTCCGCAATGGCTTTTACGGACTCGAAATCGCCGGGTGATGCCGCCGGAAAGCCAGCTTCGATAATGTCGACATTAAGCTCAGATAGCGCCTTTGCAACACGTAGCTTCTCGCTGAGCGTCATGCTGCAGCCGGGAGCCTGTTCCCCGTCACGTAACGTGGTGTCGAAAATGCGTATTCTGTTTTCTGAGCTCGCGTCAGACATCATTTCTATCCTCAGTTATTACAACGTTGTTCTATTCTTCCAGCCAATCCATACGACCGCGCAGGTCGGCACCGACTTTTTCGATCGGGTGATCCAGATCCGCTTGCATCATGCGTTTGAATTCGGGCATGCCGTTTTCGCTCTCCGCAATCCAGTTGCGCGCGAAAGTGCCATCCTGAATATCGGTCAGTATGGCTTTCATCGCAGCACGAGATGCATCATCGACAACACGAGGACCGCTGATCATGTCTCCCCAGGCAGCTGTATCACTGATGAACTTGTGCATCTTGCGCAAGCCGCCTTCGTGCAACAGATCAACAATCAGCTTCAGTTCGTGCATGACTTCGTAATAAGCCACCTCGGGCTGGTAACCCGCTTCAACCAGCGTTTCGAAACCCGCAACGATTAATTCCGTCGCGCCACCGCAAAGTACGGCTTGCTCACCAAACAGGTCGGTTTCCGTTTCTTCAGCAAACGTGGTTTCGATCACACCTGCGCGTGCGCCACCGATACCTGCTGCATAGGCAAGCGCTGTTTTCAAGGCGTTCCCCGTCGCGTCCTGGTGTATAGCGACAAGGCAGGGCACACCGTGACCCTCTTCATACTGGCGACGAACCAGACCACCGGGGCCTTTTGGAGCTATTAACGCGACGTCGAGGTCAGCACGTGGCTCTACCTGCCCGTAATGAATAGCAAACCCGTGGGCAAACAGCAGCAGGGCACCATTGTCGATATCGTCGACGACGGACTGATACAAGCTTTTCTGGACCATATCCGGTGTCAGGAACATTACGATGGCGGCGCCCTTGACGGCCTCATTTGGTTCCTGAACGCTCAGACCATCGGCTTCTGCCTTGGCCCAACTGGCACCGCTGGAGCGCAAACCGACGACGACATCAAAGCCGCTGTCTTTAAGATTTAGCGCATGCGCGCGCCCCTGGCTTCCATAACCAAGTATGGTTACCTGACGGTCGGTCAGGCAGGAAGTATCTACATCGGATTCTGAGTACATTTGCATGATTGGTCTCTGGCGTTAATGCGAAGCTAAAAAAAACCCCACTATCCATTTGGATGCGGGGTTTACGGTGTCCGGTGACTGGATACGCGCTACCCGCTCTGCCTCCCAAGGAAAAGCAAAGAAAATTGGAGTACGAGTAGCCGTTTTATTTGTGTTGCAGTCATAGCGCCGAATCATGTTGTAAGGAAGTATTGATGTCAACCGTTGCCTAATCGGTTACGTGTGTTACTAAAGATGATACTTTAACTATAGGCAATAACACACTAATACTAATGCGTTTTATACTATCTAAACTCCCGGACTGCATACACTTATATATAGCCTTCAAAAAAAGCGCTGGTGACAGCTGCTGCGGTTTGACGCAAGAATGGATAGCAGAGATAGCGCAACAACAGGAATTGGCATGGCCAGACTATGTTTTGAAAGTCACAAATGTTATGTGGTTGTTGGGCTGGCGATATACAAACCATGTGTTATTCTTGCCGCAAGAGTGAACGGGGACCTTTCGATACAAAAGGAATAAATGGCGGGAAAATCTCAGACGGAATTTCTGGGTATGCCAACGAATAGAAAGATAAGAAAGGGGTTCCAAAAGTTTATCGCCGCGCGGCGAAGGTGGAGAGGGCCGCGTGCGCAATTGGAGGTGCAATCTGCATTTTCGGTTTTCATTTGTGCATGTATTCAACGGATACGTTGCATCCCTCTCCTGTATATATTAACTAAAACAAAATGACCTTTAAGGAGCGTCCATGAAA
>JBLHLN010000283.1:0-3551 GCA_047620565.1 Woeseiaceae bacterium | reverse complement strand
ATGCTTGCCTAAGTGAATCGCCTAGTTTGCGCGTATGGCGGAACGAACGGTTTCGACAACCGTCTCAATCTGCGCCTCGTCAATAATCAACGGCGGTGAGAACGCCAAAGTGTCTCCGGTGGTGCGAATAATAACGCCATCGTCGTAGCATTTACGGAATATCGACATTGCGCGAGCTGTTGGTTCACCATCAATTGGCTGCAACTCGACAGCGCCTATAAGGCCAAAATTTCTAACATCAATAACGTTCGGCTCACCCTTGAAGCTGTGCAACGCGTCCGCGAATGTGTCCTCCATTGATTTCGCCCGATCAAACAGTCCTTCCTGGGTATAAACGTCCATTGCCGCGCTGCCAGCGGCGGCTGCCAGCGGGTGGCCCGAGTAAGTGTAGCCATGGAAAAACTCTATCGCCTCATCGGGACCTGTCATGAAGGTGTCATAAATATCACCATTGGCGAGTACCGCGCCCATAGGCACCGTGCCGCTGGTCAGGCCTTTGGCTGTCGTCATCAGGTCCGGCGTAACACCGAAGCGACTCGCGCCAAATGTATCTCCGGTTCGCCCGAATCCACAAATGACCTCATCGAATATGAGGAGAATGCCGTGCTTGTCGCAAATTTCGCGAATACGCTGCAGATATCCCTGTGGGGGAATCAATACACCCGCGGAACCTGCAATGGGCTCGATGATCACTGCAGCTACCGTTGACGCATCATGTAGCGCGATGATGTTTTCGAGTTCATCGGCGAGATGTGCGCCCCACGCCGGTTGTCCACGTGAATACGCGTTTTCGGCGACATTGTGCGTGTGTGGCAGATGATCGACCCCGGGCAACATGGCGCCAAACATCTTGCGATTGGGTGACAAACCGCCCACAGAAATGCCGCCAAAACCAACGCCGTGGTAACCCTTCTCACGGCCAATTAACCGTGTGCGCTCGCCCTGACCACGCAAGCGGTGATACGCCAGCGCCATCTTAAGGGCTGTATCTACTGCCTCGGAACCTGAGTTGACGAAGAATGCATAATCAATGCCATCAGGTGCCATGTCCGTCAGCTTATTAGCCAATTCAAACACGGTCGGATGACCCAGTTGGAATGCCATAGCGTAGTCAAGTGTCTCGGCCTGATCCTTGATGGCCTCAACAATCTTCGGATGACAATGGCCCGCGTTGCAGCACCACAGACCTGCAACGGCATCAAGTAGCTTCTTGCCCTCATGCGTATAGCAATACATCCCTTTAGCGCGGGAAATCATGCGCGGATGTTCCTTGAAATAGCGATTGCCGGTAAACGGCATCCAGTACGCCTGAAGATCCGGCAGGTCGGCGTGTAGTTGTCTTGCGGTGTTGTCCGTCATTTCATTGCTCCCGAAAGATTCAGAGAATCTCATTCAAACTGTGAAGGCGTGCGAGGTAACTTTCAGACCTGACTGCGCAGATTACTGCATGCCTGGCAAGTTAACAATATTTAAACAATTGAAAATAACTTGTTGTTTTATATAGAATACAATCTAATACTGTTAATTAAATTAAACAATTCAACACCGGGACTGATCATGAACAATATAGGCGTCCAGCTACAGCTCCTGCGCACACGGCGTGGCCTGTCGCAAAGGAAACTGGCCACGCTGTCGGGCGTGTCCAACGCCACCATCTCCCTGATAGAGCATGGCAGGACCGATCCCTCGATGGGCATGATGAAACGAATTCTCGATTCACTGGATGTGTCGCTGGCTGAGTTTTTCGCGGACGATTCGCATCTCAGCGAAGATTGTTTTTATGCACACGACGAGCTCAGTGAGATCAGCCGGGGACCGATTTCATATCTCCAGGTCGGCAGCGACCTTAGTGACGGGCAGTTACAGATTCTCTACGAATGCTACCAGCCGGGAGCAGATACGGGCCAGTCAAGAATAAGTCATGAAGCTGAGGAAGGCGGCGTTATCATTAAAGGTCGATTGGAAGTCACGGTCGGCGACCGGGTACAAACATTGTCAGCCGGAGATGCGTACCGATTCAACAGTCGCATCCCGCACCGCTTCAGGAATTCCGGCAACGAGGATTGCATCGTCATTTCTGCCTGCACCCCACCGAGTTTTTGAAGTCCCTAATGCCATCGATACCCATACTGAAAAAACGCCTGATCGTCATCAAACAGGTCTCCGCTCCTGCCGTCCACGCGCCTCAGCGCATCGAATGAGAGTCTGTGCCATTTGCGAAACTGGAATCCGACACTAACTCCCAGACCATAGTTTCTCATCGAGAAGTATTCGCTGCCGGTTGAGTCCTTTGAGTAGCCAACTGCCGATTCGACCCAGGCGCTTGCCGAAAAATTACTCCGAAAATATGTGAAACCAGCACTAAAGTCCGCGAGATTTATCGACTTGCGATAACTGCGTTGAACATTGTCGCCGGACTCCCGTTTTTCAATACCAATCAGGCTCGCAGAGCCATCGATGTTTAGCCTGCCGTTGTTGCCAATCTTCAGAATGGGTGCCGACAACTTGCCGAAACGCCAATGAATACTTTTGATTTCAACGCCAAATTCTTCTGCGTAGGAAAGCGGGAAATGTGCAACATCATTACGAAAAATCAGGTTCGTATCTGTGCTGGTACCACGAAATTTCAGATCGATGCCAAAATTATCAACATTGCTATTTTCGAACAGATAGCTTGCCCATGCGTCTATTTTGAAGTCGTAGCGAGCGACCTCTTCGCCTGCCTCCTGAAAGTCGACTTGTAAATGCTCGCCAAGCGAGTAGCGCATGCTTGAAAATAGTTCCTCCCCTCTGAAACCGCTGCGAACAGCGGATTCGGCAACAATTTTGTGGCGGCTCTGAACGGCCGGTGAAAGCGGCTGCAGTACATGAGAATCGGGCAGTGTTGCGACGCTACGAAGCTGTTGCCGGACATACTGCGACTCGTCGCCAAGCACTAACACCTGGTCATCAACAAGCAGGTCCGAGTAACGAACCAGGTACTTTGTCATCAATTCAAGGGACACTGCCGTCGCAAATGCCTGCGACCGCCAGTAGGCGATTTCATCAACCGTGCCGCCGCCAAAATAGGTGCCTTCAGGCAGGGACACCGTTTCGCCGGCTTTTGCTGAAGATTCTGTTTTACTCGCGGTCAGAACATATTCGATCGCAGTTTCAACTCTGTTTCGCAATCCCTGGTCATCGTCCGTCAGCAAGCCATTGTAAACATTGTTGAAATTCAGAAGCGACACCCCCCCCAGGGCTGTCGCCATTGCGTTTGAGAAATCGATTGGCTCACTCCATGCGCCCTTTTGTTTCCCATCTGACTGATCGTCCTGCTCCGCGACCAGTGCACCGACCAGCGTTCGCATAGCCAGGTCGAATCGCTGCTGGTCATCAATTCCCAGGTCCTGGCAGGCTCCCGCATCGCCAACAGCCCTGGATACCATGTACGGAAATGACATGTGAGCAGGAAAAAACAGCCCACAGGATTTCCAGACGGCAATCTCATCCCCTCCGGCTGAATGCGGGTTTTCCATGACTCTGATTTCGTCAGTTCGGGAAATTATTGA
>JBLHLN010000282.1:0-3562 GCA_047620565.1 Woeseiaceae bacterium | reverse complement strand
GCGAGGACGCTACAAATGGTGTGCGCAGATTTGGTGTGCCGATCGCCAATGGACAGCAGCAACAGCCGCATTCATTTTCACTTCCCCAAAGCATGCGCGTTGTTACCCAGCGGCCCGTCTCGAAGCGCTTTAATTCAAATAAAATTCAACGTCTCGTAGCCATTACGTGAAGTTTGTTCGAATTACTGATCTAGCGGCGTTTTGAATAGTTAATACGAACGAAAAAATTCATCCTGGCAAGCACTTATTGCGCAGTCATTTGCGCTGCGTTAGCTTTGTTCGAACAGCATCACACAAGGATGATCGCGGGCTTTTTTTTCGCCAGGAATTTGACGGGAATCAAAAACATCTCGCCTGACCGCTTTGAAGAAAGGCGATTCGTGTCACTTGCGGGTTGACCGCTGTACCGACGGTTCCGCCTACAGCCTGTGCACGAATAATCCCGTCGAGAACCAGGTATTTGAGCTCTGACCCGGGACGCGATACGTTACGCGCTTCTCTGAAGTCGTATCCATCACCACCGCGATAGATAAAATCCGGAGCGATCAGCGAGTAATCTCGGTGTTTGTCAATTTCCTGCCACCCATCGTCGACAGGCACCTGCATCTGCACGATGCGCTGGCCCTCCGGTCGGCTGCGGTCAATGCAAACGCGAAAACCGGATATCTGCGGAAAATAACCTTTGCTTGGGCCGCTCCCCCTGTAGCCTGATTCAAGGAGATTTCGAAAGTCGGCGCCATTGATTGTCATGACTCTGAGGAACGACGAAAAACCGAAGGTACGACCAATATCTTCGAAGGTTATGTCTTCGGCGATGAAATCATCGATGCGTAGCGTGCCGGAATTTATGAAAGCGAAATCGGCTGGCGGATTACCAAACGCCCCGCGCATCTGGTCGGCGATGAAATTAGCCCAGTTGCTTTCTGCATTCCTCACGGTAACTTCCCTGCCGTCCAGCGGCTCGCTCGCCTCACCAACGCGAGTTTCCAGGAACGGCATCAGGGCGAGTAGCTTTGCGCGCCACCGATCAGATAGCTGCAAGTACTGCTCATCGATTGGAATTGATACATCGACTTCAATCCTTGCTTCATTCATGCGCAGCTGATCGCTATCAAAATCAACATCAACGCGCCATACAGTTCTCGCGTTTGATGCTCCTTTCATTACGGCGGCATTATTTGCAGAACCCGCCAGATATTCAGGTTCGTGTTCATGTCCGCCAACGATGAACATAAAATTCGGGTGCCTCTCCTTAAGCGCCGCAATTTCAGTGTCATCTGCCATGTGCAAATGCGTCACGCCGAATATCAGGTCGGCGCCCTCTGCTTCCAGTTGACTGATTACGCCTTCTGCCAGAGCAACATAGCCGGATTGAAATTGCGTGAAGTCACGCACGTTGCCACCGTCATCAGGATGCAAGGTCAGCGCGAATATACCGATTTTTTTTCCGCCGCTCGTGAAAGTGAAAGCACGTTGCAAGCTTGAATTGACATCTGCTGCTTCAGTCACGAAGCGCATATTGTCGGCAAGCCAGTCAAATTCGGATTGCCGCACACGATCGATAAGGGATTGCGGGTTGCGTGGATCAAATTCATGATTTCCCGGCACGGCATACAGTGGTGCAAGCTGATCCAGGAAATTCAGCGCCTCCACCATTTGTTCTCCGGCCCACAGCTGGCTTTCCAGCGATGGATACAGAAAATCTCCGCCATGCAGAATGCGTACCTCGCGGCCCTCTGCCTGCAACTCGCGAACAATACTTGCGACCCGACCAAAACCACCACGGCGACCCTCTTCAACCGCATCAATGCGATAGGTGTCATTCAGATGGATAAACGTGATGCCGCTTGCTGGTGTGTCCGGCGCGTCCGCAGTAGCGGCGCAACCGGCGGCAAAAAAAACCAGCAGGACCCAATATCGGCGTGACTTTCGCATGTGGCTTCTCGTGTTCGGTTCGTGCGGCAGATTCTGCCTGCTCGCGAGAGAATTTGCGATTGTGGCTGACCGCAGGGATTCAGGCGATAATCGGCAAGCTCGAATACAAACGGACAGAAAAATGAGAAAAACTATTTTCGCGCTGGTCATTGGGATTACTGTAGCTGCCTGTGCGTCCGAGCCATCGCATTACGAAGACAAGAATGACGAAGGCGACGATCTCGGCATCGCCTGGGTGAAGGATTCCGCCGAGTACCAGGCAGTATCGCTGCAGGTATTCCGCGCCGCTACGCTGGCTCTGCCGCAGGCGATATCCGACACCAGCTGGAGCGCCCTGCCGGGGCAGAGCGGCGCTGCATCGCTGCCAGTAGCGATTATTCTTGATGTCGATGAGACATCGCTAACCAACCCGGTCTTCCAGGCTTCATTCGAGCGACCTTTTTCGGAAAAGAAACTCGACGACTGGAGCATTGAACACGAAGCGGTGCCCGCACCAGGCGCTAAAGACTTTCTGGCATTCGCCAAAGCCAGTGGGGTGCAGATATTTTTTGTGACGAACAGGACGTGCGTCGAAAAGGCTGGCAGCAATGATCCCTGCCCGCAGAAAAAAACGGTTGTTGACGACCTGGCAGAGGCCGGCCTGCCGGCGAACTACGACAATGTTTCTCTCTCTGGCGAACGACCGGGCTGGGGCAAGGAAAAGCAGGCGCGCCGCGACCATATTGCCGCGGATTATCGCGTCATCATGCTTTTCGGCGACGATCTGAGTGATTTCATACCCTGCGTTCGCAGCAGGCCCGCAGGCGACTGTAAGGCGGCGGCGACAGACAGGTCGCGGCAGGAGCTGACGCAGCTACATAGCGACATGTGGGGCGCAGGTTGGTATGTGCTGCCTAACCCGATGCATGGTTCGTGGACGTCTTTCAGGTAAATCGCAGGGCGAAAGCGTCGATAAACCAAAATTGTGTGGCTAAAATGTAATCTGCGAACGACCAGGTGATGCGTGTGATGGCGAAACTGAAATGCGGACTGATTCAGATAGCGTTCAAGGGGGACACGAATTCTGACCCCGATACGATTCGCAACGAAAAAGCCAACTGGACGACGCACCCAAACAATCCCATGAGAAAGGACGTTTAAGGTGGATTCGCACAAAGTTACGGTCGACGAACAGGCATTGATTGATGCGGCCAAGTCTGTACGGCCGAATGCGCACGCCCCGTATTCCGGCTACCTGGTTGGCGCTGCGCTGGTAGACAACAACGGTGATATTTTTACTGGCTGCAATGTTGAAAACGCCGCATTTCCGGTGGGCACCTGCGCTGAGGCGAATGCCATTGGTTCGATGGTTGCAGCCGGGGGAAAACGCATCGTGGCCATTGCCGCGATCGGCGGCAAAGATGATATCGAAGCGTGCACACCATGTGGCGGGTGTCGGCAAAGCATCCTCGAATTTGCTGATTCGGACACGCGCATTATTCTGATGGGTGAAGGGAACGCAATCGTCAGCTATTCTATTGATGAGTTGTTACCGGCTTCTTTCCGCCTGGATAACTAAATAGAATCGCGGCTGGAAGCCGCTCCCACAATTCAAATAGCATTGTGGGAGTGCCAAATTAGGATTGTG
>JBLHLN010000281.1:0-3578 GCA_047620565.1 Woeseiaceae bacterium | reverse complement strand
CAAAAACTTGAATTGACGTACCGTGCGCAGCAAACCGATCAGGTTCTCAGCATTGATACCAGCTCAGCACTCAGCGGTTTGCACCTCGACAATAACGATTAACAGGGCCACCAGAATCTTCGCCGATATGAGCCGCTCAGAAAAAGCCATGCAGTTCAATGAAATACTCGTCGCGGTTTTGTAAATCCACCTGCGGCAGACCGTCGTAGATCCGCGCACCGAATCTTGCCTGCAGGAACTGCATAGGAGTGTATTCCCAAACCACGCTCCATCGGACCTGATGATCGTCGCCAATATTGTTGTCCGGATCGAAGTAATCGTAACCAATCTTCAGATTGTGTCCTTTGCGAAACAGCCAGTTTCCTTCCAGCAAACCGGCTATTGAGTCCTGTTCCAATCCGCCGGGTAAATCGTCGACGATATGATCAACCTCGGCAAGCCAGACGATCGGGCCAGTCTTGATGCCGACAAATACGTTTTGCATCTGCCGATCTCCTGCATCCGAATTGTTGTTGTTGTAACTCACGCCCGCTCGCCAGTTTGGTCGAACGAAACTGCCGACGAAACTGATTTGCTTGCCATCGTCTGTTTCGGCTCCACCGCCGCTGCCGTTCGTCAGGCTTAGCTGGGCGTTCCATGGCCCACTTTCATAGCCAAACTGGATGCCACGATCTGAACTGAAAAAGTTGATGCCGGTCACCTGGCGAATGAACGCAGCGTCGTCCTGCAAGCGCAGACCGTATGGCAGAAAAAACTGCCCCGCCGCGAAGTGGTATTTTCCATTGCTGCTGTTCAACCTGATGTAGGCCTCCCGATTCAGGCTCGATCCCGGGGCCACCTGTTGATCCAGATAGAGAGTGAGCCTGCCCGGAATCAGGCTGGCTTCGACGTATACGGTCGCTCGCTGAATATCGAACTCAGATGAGCTGCTCGTATTTGGCGTATCTGTATAGCGATATTCCGTACGAATATCCGCACCGACTGACAGCCATTTCAGTACTTCACCGGTCCACAATGGAGTGGCAGCATCACCCAACCGTTGTGCCGGCATTTCCGACTGTGCAAACACGTTGCCGTAGGCATTTCGTTTGCCACCCCCGGATGGATGACTGTGGCAGGACGAACATTGCATTCCCTTGAAAACTGCGAGGTACGGTTCTGCGTTGGCAGATGTCACCACCAGCAACGCTGTTGTTAGAAATGCAGCAGCAGAAATTCGGAGTCGCGTACGATAGTTCGCCTTTCGCATTATCGCGCGCGGCCGTTAGCGCTGAGCGCCGTTCGCGATCCACAATCGAATGTTATCGATAGTGGCCTGATCCAGCGGACCGCCAATTGCGGGCATTCTGCCTCCAATCGCCGCAGTACCCTCCAGTTTCTGGATCAGGTAGCTATTGTCGGGATCATTGGGTGCAACGCGGAATATCGCAGGTTGCTCCAGACTTGCCACGCCAACCAGCGATGCAAAACTCATATCGGCGCTGGTGAGCGGCATACCGGTAGGCAGACTATTGCTGGTTGGACCGGAGTGACATCCGGCAGTTGCGCAGGAAGGCGTAAACACTGCAACCTGAATCTCGTCCAGGGTTGCACCCATTTGCACAGGTGCTGCGACGTCAAAAGTCGCGGAGAAATCTCCGCCTTCTGTGCCGTTGCCGGAAGGAAATGTTCCGCTGAACTCGCCGTCGAGCGCATTGGCATCCAGATCAAGAATTACCGAGGCGCCCGTACCAAGCAACCGTACCCTGTAGGCATCGTCCGGCATAGCAACTCCGGTCAGATCGAACACGGCCGTTGTCGGGTTTGCTACAGGAACATCAATTGCGGTGGCGGATATGACGGTTTCATTCCCGTCCGCAAATGTTCCATCGCCACCACTGCCTTGCAGAATAAATGTATTCGCATTGACGGTGGACGCATCCGGGTTACGGTCAAACATCGCAGTGATATTCGCCGGCGCGGCAGTCAGCATGTCACCAGGCAATGGCGACAGCGAGCTTACCCGAATGGGCGCCGAGTTAGGTACGCGATCGTCAATAGCCCCATCAGATATCCACTGTCGAATCACGTCAATTTGCGATTGCGGCAATGGCGCCTGCCCCAATGGCATCTGTTCCCCAGCTGCAGCAGAACCCTCAAGTTTTTGAATAAGGTAACTGCCGTTCGGATCACCAGCAACAACCCGCGTGGCTGAGGGCGTCTGGCCGCTGGCGACACCGACCAAAAGTCCGTAGCTGTTTACCTCGTCCAGGCGCAAACCAAAGGGTGCCCCAGCGCCGCTGTGACAACCCGATGACGAACACGTAGGCGTGAACACGTTTGCCTGAATTTCGGAGAAATTGGCACCGAATGGCGGCGGCGGTGGGGGAGGCGGTGGGGGCGGTGGGGGAGGAACCGCAGTACCGCCACCACCACCCCCACCGCCGCAGGCAGTCAGGATGGTGACAATTAGCAAAGTGACCAGGGTGTTTCGTGTTTGATATCGTCCGCGTTTGAACATGATGATCTCGCCCAGGAAATTTTTGGTATTTTCCCGTGAGTGCGGCCAGGCGCTGAAAAGGTTCAATCGCAGCCAATATTCCGTACCTCAAAACAACAACTTAGGGTTATTAATACTTCGATGAACCTTTTTGCTGCTTTAATGGCACTAACGTTAACCGGCTTCTTTTTTTCGCCTCGATACGGTGGCGGCACGGGACAATAGACGCTAAACAAAATGCAGGTAACTAAAGACATCGCATCTGGAAACCAGGAGGAGTCCGAACTGCTCTTGCGTGTCTCCGAAAGGGACCATGACGCGCTGACGCAGCTGTTTCTGATCTATCACCCTCGGTTGTTTAAATTCGTATTTCGTTTGACACACTCGTATTCAATTGCCGATGAACTGGTAAACGACATCATGTTGGTCGTTTGGAAAAAGGCGGCAAGTTTTCGGGGCGACTCGAAAGTATCAACCTGGATCTTTGGAATCGCCTATCGTCTAACCATGAGGCGCGTAACGCAGAAACAAATTCATACCACGCAGCTCGAAGAAGCAGAAAACATCGCAGGAGAAAACGAATCTGCACTGGAAACCGAGGACTGGGTCTTAAGCGGGATATACGCTTTGCCGGCGGCTCAGCAATTGGCGGTTGTATTGGTGTTCTATCTTGGGCTGTCGTATGAGGAAACAGCCGAAATTGCGCAATGCCCGGTCAACACTATCAAGACCAGGATGTTTCACGCCCGCAGAAAATTGAAGGAATTGCTGGCGATTGCTGCAGGTTCAGCATCTATCTCAGGTGAGTCAGGCCATGGATGATTATTCAAATACCGATATTCATGACGAAATCGCGTTGCTGTTGCCTTGGTACGTCAACGAAACGCTGCATGACAGTGAATGGCGTCGGGTTGAAAATCACGCCAGGGATTGCAGCGAATGTCAGGATGCATTGTCACTTCTCCGCTCAATAGATTCCGCTGTCACGGTCGATGCGCCCGCGCCCATTGTGCCAGCGCCCCGAGTGCAGGATTTGCTCGGTTCCGTCCGCTCGCAAAGGCCCACTCGACCGATAAAAACAGAATGGACCAAGAATGCT
>JBLHLN010000280.1:0-3582 GCA_047620565.1 Woeseiaceae bacterium | reverse complement strand
CGTC
The DNA here is from genome assembly GCA_047620565.1 of Woeseiaceae bacterium. Taxonomy (GTDB): domain Bacteria; phylum Pseudomonadota; class Gammaproteobacteria; order Steroidobacterales; family Woeseiaceae; genus SZUA-117. Next base: position 3,578 of record JBLHLN010000280.1, on the reverse strand, counting down.
GGCTGATTGTCCTGCCGCGACCAGTTGGCGCCACCATCAAACGAGACGTTCGCGCCGCCGTCGTTTGCATTGATCATCCAGTTCGAGTTGTCAGGATTAATCCACAGATAATGATTGTCTCCGTGCGGTACCTTGACCGGCTCGAATGACTTTCCGCCGTCCACAGACTTAAGGAACGGCGCGTTCATAACGTAGACTGTGTTCTCATCGTTAGGGTCGGCAAATATGTGCATGTAGTACCAGGACCGCGCACGAAGTACGCGCTCTTTGTTCACCTGGGTCCAGGTGTCACCACTATCATCGCTTCGGTACAGGCCGCCGGCGTCATCTTCTGCCTCGACAATTGCCCAAACGCGCCCGGGTCGTGCCGCGGATGCCGTAACACCGATTTTGCCCATGCCATCGGGCAAATCTTCCGTCAGCCTTTGCCATGATTCACCGCCGTCTGTTGACCGCCAGATGCCACTACCATCGCCACCCGAGCGTAATGCCCAGGCGGTCCGCTGGTTGTCCCACATCGCCGCATAAAGTACACGCGGATTGCTGAAGTCGAGTGCCAGGTCAACTGCGCCGGTCGTTTCATTCAGCGGTTCGAGAACCCTGCGCCAGGTTGCCCCGCCATCAGTGGATTTATAGATACCGTTGCTATCGCCGGAGCGGTAGGCGTTGCCCTGTGCTGCGACCCACATGATTTTCGGATCATCAGGGTGGATTCGAATTTCGCCAATCTGTTTGACGTCAGAAAATCCGATGTGGCTCCAGCTGGCGCCAGCGTCTGTCGATTTGTAAACACCGTCGCCCTGGGATGACGCGATGTTTCGAAATGGCGACTCCCCCATGCCAACGACGACGACATTTGGATCAGATGGCGCTACAGCGATGGCACCGACTGCCGCTGTGCCAAAATCCTCATCGGAAATCACATTCCACGTTGCACCGGCGTTACTGGTTTTCCATACGCCCCCGGTAGAGCCCATGTAGTAGACGCGCGAATCCTGGCGCACCCCGACTGCAACAGTTGCTCTGCCGCCGCGAAACGGACCTACGTTTCTGGCCTGAATGCCGTCAAGATAATCTCGTTGTTCTTCGTCTGTCGCATCAGCCAGTGTTGGGCTTGCAAGCACAAGTACCATGCAACCCAAAAAGTTTGTTGCCTTCATCGTGATTCCCCTGACGGTAAATTTCGTTTTCTTATTTGAGTCAGTCGAACCGGAACGGATCGATCCTCCCCAGTCGTGCGACGGCCTGGTTTATTGTATTTGTAGTTCCGGCAGTCAATGCGCAGCGAAGCGCAAATAATTGGTGAATGCCGGCCGTGGGTCGAACCGACAATTACAACAGGCCAGCGATGTGCGAATCAAAATTCGCTTCTGCCACTATTTTTTTACCCAACGCCCGTTTGCGTCCTGGTAGTAATGTCCAGCGGCCGTTTTTTGAATTGCCAGTTCATAAAATCGATTTTGAATCTGCGGCAGTGTCGTTCCGGTTTTTTTTGCGGCGCTTTCGAACTGGCTCCTGCGCTTTTTGTTGACCTCAGCAATGAGCGCCTGTACGTTCGCACTTGGCGGTGATTTGACCGCCGCCAGGTAACCGGTTTGGGCTTCGCCGACGAGTCCCTGGTTTTTGGCATCCTGAATGTCAATTGCCCAGGCGGACTGCACGGCGAAAAGCATAAACAGCGCTACTATAATTTTCTTCATGACAGCGGTCCTCAAAATACGTCGCTTGATTCGTCGAACAGGTCTTCCAGTTCCTTATCGACCTGCAAACGAATATTGTGCTCAATCTTGACATTAAGATTAATTTCGATCGGTTCTTTTGGCGCTTCCAGTTTTACGGTCGGATTACAGGCCGCCAGGAATGCCATAAGGACGGGGATTGTCATTAGTCTGATCATGGCTCTATAACACCTTTAAATAAGCTCATCGGCAGCGTAACTGATTGCCTGCATGTGATAAAGGACGCGCGTCCGAACGTCGTCAATGTGCTCTTTTCGTTTAGTTGACATTTTTCTCAAATATCTCCTGAATGCTCCGTGTCGCCTGCAGGCTACGCAGCATCTCAGGCACATTATTTTCCAGGTTGAGATTCAATACTACAGGTTGATTCGGATCCATCTCCGGATTAACCCCTTCCATTCTCATGCCCAGAATCAAGTCTCCGTTTTCGTTGTATGTAACCTCCGAAGTCAGCGTCTCGAATTCGAAATTGCTCAATGCCCTGGTGGCCAGCCCGAGCTGCGAGTTTTCCTCGCCGGAATCTCCCGCATGGTAGCGGATGGCACCACCCGGATCGTCACAACTTAGCAAGCCCTTATCAATCGTAAACAGATCCATTGATACGGTGGCCGGCAAAACACCTGATACGCTACCTTCGATATCTATGCTGTCGAATTCTGCCAGCGCCTTCATTAATGCAAGCTGAATGGATTCGAGCCTGATGATGACCGGGTTGGCAGGTGCTTCAAGCGAGAATTCAAAAGGTTCGGTGTAAATTGATCCTCCGAGCACATTCATTGACAGCGCGTCGACGTCGACAGACGACAAGCTTTCTCCAATTCGAAATTCGGCGTTAACGTTGGTGATGGGAAGCCCGACATCGATGAGTTCCAGAGAGAGTTTCGCTGGATCAATTTTATGACCCAACAAGGTGTCTATGGTCGCGTTCAACGTAGTGGTGAGACCCGAAGCCACAATGTCGTTTCTGAATGCTGCTATGTCGTCCAATGTCACGTTCGCGTTACCGAAAATGCGAACATCGTTGTCCGATTCTTGCCAGTTTAAGTTTGCGGCCAACAACGCTGTCCCACCGCTGATATCCCAGCTTGCAGGTGGCGGGGACACCATTTGTGAAAATTTGCTCGATCCAAAATCAATTCTCAGGTCATTCGTGGCGATTGTGCCGCCGCCGGTCGCAAAATCCTGGCGGACCATTACGTTAGTCTGAAATGACTGATCCGCTGTTGTCATTTCAGCGGAAACAGACAATGAATCTGCCGAGTAATTAAGATCGCCAAAAACGTCGGGCACTGACCAGGACAGGTCATTCGTGGTCAGTACAACAGTAGAAGAATCAATACTGAAAGTACTCGCAATGTCTTCAGCGTTATCGTTGACGTGTGTATTCGTCAACGTGATAGCGAAAGAACTCGCAATACCTCCGGGCAATGCTACCTCGTTCAGTTGCAGGGAGGATTTTTCTGATTCTATGCGCAAACCTGTGTCGTCGATCACAACGTTCGCGCCGGAAAATTCGCCAAGATTGATTGTTTCTGCTGTGGCTGACTGCGTCCTGATGCCGCCAAACTCTGCTGTCGTTGTCGCCGCGATCATCACCTGGGTTCCGTCACCTATCGATATCGTCACAGGTGCTGAGATCACTGCAGATGCGATCGAAATCGAATCAAACGTCAGATTATCTGCGACAAAGTCGGCCTGCATCGTGCAAATTACGCCAGTTTCGCACTGGAGCAGTGACACGCTAAGGGGTAAATCCGGGAAGGACGGCATTGAAATTGTCATGTTGGCGGTTTCAATTTCAGAAGACCATTTAAGAGATGGAAATTCAACCTGGGTCAA